>JBCBKN010000040.1:0-17181 GCA_038521775.1 Pseudomonadota bacterium
ACCATGCAGCCATGCTGATAGGCCACTTTCTGAACCTGCAGGCCGACCTCCTTGGCCACCGGGGTCTTGGTGGCGCGGTCGCTGACCAGCTCTATCGCCGTCATCAGCCCATGCCCGCCGCGCACATCGCCGATCAGCGCGTGCTTTTCGGCAAGCGCCAGCAGCCCCTCATAGATTTGCGTGCCGCGCGCCGCTGCGTTCTCGACAAGGTTCAGCCGTTTGGTCTCGGCCAGCGTGGCCAGTGCCGCGGCCGCGCCCACCGGATGGGCGGAATAGGTGTAGCCATGGCCGATGAAGCCCTGGCCCGCCTCCTCCTTCTCAAAGACCTCGGCGACCTTTTCGGAGATCAGCGTCGCGCCGAAGGGGAAGTAGCCCGAGGTGATCGCCTTGGCGGTGCTCATCATATCGGGCTGCACCCCCCAATGCCGCGCGCCCGACCAATCGCCCGAGCGGCCAAAGCCGGTGATCACCTCATCGGAGATCATCAGGATGCCATGCTTGTCGCACAGCGCGCGCATCATCGGCATGAAGCTTTCATGCGGCACGATCACCCCACCCGCGCCCAGGATCGGCTCCATGATGAAGGCCGCAATGGTCTTGGGGTCCTGAAAGGCGATCTCATCCTCGGCGACCTGCACAATGGCCTGGGCCAGCTTGGCCGGATCGCTTTCGTTGAACGGGTTGCGATAGGTGTAGGGCGCGGGGATGTGGTGGCAGCCGGGCAAAAGCGGCTCATAGCTGGTGCGGAAGCGCGCATTCCCGTTGACCGAGGCGCCGCCGAAATGCGTGCCGTGATAGCCTTTCTTGAGGCTCAGGAACTTCACCCGGCCATGCTCGCCGCGGATCTTGTGGTATTGGCGCGCTAGCCGCAGGCAGGTCTCGACCGAATCCGAGCCGCCCGAGGTGAACATTGCCCGGACCATGCCATCGGGCGCAAACCACTCGGCCAGCTCGTAGGAGAGCTCAATCGCGGGCTCATTGGTGGTGCCGGCAAAGGCCGAGTAATAGGGCAGCCGGGCGAGCTGTTCGGCAATCGCGGCCTTCACCGGGTCGGAGGAATAGCCCAGATTGACATTCCAAAGCCCGCCCACCGCATCGATGCTGCGATGCCCGTCAATATCGGTGAGGTGCACGCCCTCGGCCGATGACACGATCACCGGCAGGTCGCGCTGCAATGCGCCGGGATGGCCCATCGGGTGCCAGATATGCCGGGCATTCTGCTCGCGCAGGAAATTCGAATCCTTCATGGCCAGTCCCCTTTTCATCGGCGCCGCTGCCCCTCAGGGGTCGCATGGCCAGCCAGGGTCGGCAACTGTTTTGACCGCCCTGCCCCGCCCTACTTTCGCCGCCCTGCCCAGCCCCGCCCCGCCCTGACGGTCAGTTTGGCCTCAGCTTTCGACCCGATTTTCGACCCGTTCGCCCGGCCTGGGCGCAGCCGGCCGGGGCAAGGCCGCAATCAGCATCAGCGCGGCAAGCGCAACGGCACAGGTCACCGCCAGCACCAGGCCATAGCCGCCCAGGCGCCACAGCAGCGCGCCGGCGACCGGCGCAAGGGCGCTTGCGGCGATGTAGGGCGCGGCCAACCAGCCCGAAACGATGCCGAAGACCGAGCGCCCAAAGAATTGTGCCGCGATCACCGGGCGCAGGATCGAGGTTGTGCCGATGGCCGCGCCCTGCAGCAGCGCAAAAAGCGCGAGCGGAATGAACCAGGCGCCCGAGACCATCAGCACGGCCGAGGCCGCGGCGATGGCCCCGCAGGCCAGCAGCGCAAAACCGATGGCAGAGGCGTGGCGCTCGGCCGCGATCATCGCGAGCCGTCCGGCCACCTGCATGGGCCCGATCAGCGAGACCGCCAGCAGACCCGCGCTTTCATCCACGCCACGCTCGGCAAGCATGGGCAGGAAATGGGTGATGAGAATGCCGTGATTGAGCGCAAGGCAGGGAAACCCGAGAAACATCAGCCAGAACGCCCGGCTGCGCCAGGGGCCGGGCGCGGCCCCACGCTCGACCTGCGGCGGCAAGGGTGCTGCATGACGCTCCAGCACCCCCAGGCCCCACCAGAGCAGCGGCACAGCCAGGACCAGGATGACGCCGGCACCGGTCAGCACCGCGCCGCGCCAGCCAAAAGCGGCCGCCAGAGCAGCAGCGGCCGGGAAGGAGAGCGTGGACGCAAAGCCCGCAACAAGGGTGATGGCGGTGATCCGGCGCCGCGCCAGGGCCCCGTCGGCACGGGTGACCACGGCAAAGCAGGTCTCATACAGACTGCCCCCCATGCTCGCGCCGATCACGATCCACACCAGGCCGAAAACTGCGATGCCGTCGGCAAGCGCAAGCCCGGCCAGCGCGACCGCGCCCAGGCATGTTGCCGCAAGCATTGCCACCCGCCCGACCCCGCGATCGACCAGCGCGCCAAAGACCGGCGCCGCGGCGGTTGCGGCCAGCAGCGCCAGCGTGAAGCTCAGGGTGAGGCTTTCACGGCTCCATCCCTCGCTCTCCCAAACCAAAAGCAGTGCCGGAAAGCTGTAATAGAGCCCCGCCCAGACCAGAGTTTGCGACACCGCGATGGCGATGATGGCCGCGCGGGCTGTGGGTGTGGCGGTAGCCGTGTGCGCCGTCATCCCGGAGCCATGGGTTCCGCCCGCCGCCGCGTCAAGCCGTAACCTTGCCGCCGCCCTGGCCCCGGGCTATTTTACGCCCATCCACCGCGAGCTGAGGACCCGAGGATGACGCAGGACAGCGGTTTCGATGCCGGCGGTTCGCCGCTCAGGCTGTTGCGGCATCCGCATCTGGCGCGGGTTGTGCATGTGTTTGTGCCCAGCGCGGTGCTGCTCGTCGGCCTGTCGATTTGGCTCTCCGATGGGCGGGTGCTGCCGGCGCTGCTGGGCGTTCTCTACGGGTTTGCCTGGTGGACCGTGCTGGAATACTTCCTGCACCGCTATGTGCTGCATTGGGAGCCGGAGGAGCCCTGGGCGCGCAAGCTGCGGCGGTTCATGCCCGGGCATCGCAGCCATCACAATGAGCCGCACGATCCCGACGATGTCGTCAGCGTCAAGCACAGCTTTGCCATTCCGCTGGCCATTGTCGGGCTTGCGCTTCTGCTGCCGGTGTTTTCCTGGTCGTTCTCGCTGAGCACCCTGGCCGGGGCGGCGCTTGGCTACACCGCCTATGAGTACGTGCATTTCGCCTGCCATCAATTGCCGATGAAGTCGGGCATCGGGCGGCGGTTGCGCCAGCATCACGGGTTTCACCACTATCGCGACGAGACGGTGAATTTCGGGGTGACCTCACCCTTTTGGGACTGGGTGTTTGGGACCCTGCATCGGCCCGGGCGGGCGCGCTAGCGCGGTCTGCGCGACCGCCGGCCCTCACGACAAGGGTTCGGTCCGCAAGAGGATCGCGCGGAAATCATTGACATTGGTGCCGGTGGGGCCGGTCGAAAAGAGATCGCCAACCGCGTCGAACGCCCCCCAGGCATCGTTGCGCGCCAGTGCTGCGGCCGGATCGACCCCGGCATCGCGCATCCGCGCAGCGCTGCGGCCATCCGCAAAGGCCCCGGCATTCGCCTCGGTCCCGTCCACGCCATCGGTGTCGGCCGCCAGGGCGGCAAAGGGCAGCCCCTCGGCGGCAAGGGCAAGGGCGAGCTGAAACTCCGCATTGCGACCCCCGCGCCCACCTTTGCCGCGCAGGGTGACCGTGGTCTCTCCGCCCGAAAGAAGCAGGACCGGGCGTGCGAAGGGCCGGTCGCGCTGCGCGATCTCGCGGGCCAGGGCGGCATGCATGCGCGCGGTTTCGCGGGCCTCGCCCTCAATTGCGTCGGACAGGATCGCCACGGGCACTCCGCGCGCTCGGGCATGTCGGGCGGCCGCCTCCAGCGATTGACCGGCGCTGGCGATCAGCCGGACGTCATGGCCTGCAAAGACCGGGTCGACGGCTTCGGGTGCGGGACACTCGGTGCCGGCCAGAAAGCGCGTGATGCCGGGCGGCAGGTCGATGCGCCAGTCCTCGATCATCCGACGCACCTCGGCACGTGTCGGCCCGCCGGGCAGCGTGGGACCCGACGCCACCTCCTCCGGCGCATCGCCCGGCACGTCAGAGACGACCAGCGTCAGCACCCGCGCGGGCGCTGCGGCCGCGGCAAGGCGCCCGCCTTTGAGTGTGGAGACCTGCCGCCGGATCGCGTTCATCACCGAGATCGGGGCGCCCGAGGCCAGAAGCGCGCGGGTCAACGCCTGCTCATCGTCAAGCGTCAGCCCATCGGGCGGGGCAGGCAGCAGAGCCGATCCGCCTCCGCAGATCAAAGCGACGACCAAATCCTCTGGCCCCAATCCGGTGACAGCGGCGCGCAATGCCGCGGCTGCCGCGAGCCCCGCGGCATCGGGCACGGGGTGGGCTGCTTCCATCACGCGGATGCGCGCGCAGGGTGCGCCGAAGCCGGTGCGGGTCACAACCACGCCGGAAAGCGGCCCGGGCCACAGATCCTCAAACGCCCGCGCCATCTGGGCGGCACCCTTGCCCGCGCCGATCACGACCAGGCGGCCCGCTGGGGGCGGGGGAAGATGTCTGGGCAGCAGCTCGCGCGGATCGGCCGCCGCCACAGCCACATGGAACACATCGGAGAGAAAGGCCCGATCGCCCGGGGTCATGTCGCCCGGGGTCATGTCGCGCGCGCTCATCGCAGCCACCAGGCCTGCGGGCGCTTGCGTCTTGCCCGACCGGACCGTTTGTCCAGCCACAGCGCCAGCTTGCGCAGCCGAGACAGCGCCAGCCATCGCCACAACCGGTTGTGCCAGCGTGAAAAATCCCGGTTGAAGGGACAGACCCGCATGCAGATCGCGCAATCCGAGGCAAGCTTGGTCCAAAAGCCGAAGCATTTCTCGGCATCCGAGGTCCATTTGACCACACCCCGCATGGCCGAGCGGTTGGGCCGCGCGTCGCTGGGCGGGCCATAGGGCAGCGCCTTGACTGGGCAGGCATCGGCGCATTCCGTGCAGATGGCACAGAACGCCGCCACCCCGGACCGGCGCGGCGCGTCATGGGCGAGCGGCAGATCGGTGAAGATCTTGGAAAAGCGCAGTCGGGGGCCGAATTCGGGCGTGATCACCAGCTGGTTACGAGCGTATTCGCCCAGACCTGCCTGCAGCGCATAGGGGATCACGAGGGCCGTGTCGTTCATCGAGGCCACGGCCCGATAGCCCAGATTGCGGATATAGGCGGCAAGCTGGATGGTCGATGCGGCCTCGGCCGAGTACTCCCGCCCCGTCGCAGCTCCGGCCAGGGCCGAGGGGTAGGTTGCGGTCAGCTCCAGATCCATCGGATGGCCCAGCACGATGACCGAGGAGAGCCCCTCGGGCAGATCCTGCGGCGCGTCGGATGCATCGCGGGTGTCGACACGGCTGCCATAATGCCAGCGCGGATCGATGGCGGTGACCCCGCACAGCCCTGCGCCGAAGAACTGCGCCACGCGCTTGATCTCGCGCGATTGTGCGGCTTGGTCGGTGATCTCGACCCGCTGCGGGACAACGGGCGTGTCGTCGAGGATGGCCGACTGAAAGCCCTCGCGCCGGCCCTCTGCCGCGCGGCGTTCCGAGATGATGTCCGACACGATCCAGGCCGCGTTGCGCAGCGCAAAGTCGCGCTGGCCGAAGCCGTCGCCGCGGCGCGGGTCGAACTGCATGCGGTAAGACGCGAAAAAGGCCGCCGCCCGGTCGGTCGCCACCTTCGGGTCCCACATCGCACGGCTGAAAATGTCGTTGCGCTGCGCAAAGGGCTCGAATTCGGCGGTCACGACGATGCCCGCCGCCGCATCGCCGTCCCGCGCGTTGGCGGCGTGGGGAGGCGTCGCGGGCTGGCTCACTGGCCACGCTCCCGATGCTCGGCCAGGTCGTTCCAGACCTCCTGGCGGACCAGCAGACCCTGCGAAAGCTCAAAACGGTCGATAAAGCGGATGCCGTTGAACGGCGTGCCGTCGGGCCAGTCGCCCGAGAGCGTGCCACGGCAATAGACCACATCCCCCACCGCGTCGATGCCGGCAAAGCGCTTTCGCACGGTCCGGTAGCGGCTGCGCGACCAGTCGACCAGCGCCTGCAGGGTGGAAAACCGCACCGGGCCGGGAAACACCATCTCAAACCCCGGCGCCAGCATGGCCTGCGCGCGCGCAAGATCGCGCGCCTCCATCGCGGCCAGAAAGGCGCGGACCACCGCCTCGGCCTCGATGGGGGTCAGATCGGGTTTCGGGGTCATTTCGTGCCTCCGCTCTGGCATCGCCCAAAGGCTATGCTAGTTACCACCGGACGGAAAGCGCGGCATTGCGTGGAACGGGGCAAACGATGGCGATGCAGACCCAAACCGCAAACACCCTTGCGCAGAAGATCATCGGCCGGGCCGCGGGCCGCGCGGTTGCGGTTGGCGAGGTGGTCACAGCGCGGGTCGATCTGGCGATGATCCATGATTCCGGCGGACCGCGGCGCGTGGCCCCGATCCTGCAGGAGCTGGGCGTGGGGCTCTGGGACAGCGAGCGGGTGGTCCTGATCTCGGACCATTTCGTGCCGGGCGACACTGAGGAAGGCGCGCGGATCCTGCAGCTCACCCGGGCCTGGGCGGCCGAAACCGGCGTGGCGTTTCACGACGGCCAGGGGATCTGCCATGTCGTGCTGCCCGAGCGGGGCCATCTGGTGCCCGGCATGCTGGTGGTCGGCGGGGACAGCCATTCGCCCACCGGCGGCGCGTTCGGCGCCTATATGTTCGGCATTGGCGCGACCGAAATGGCCGGGGTTCTGGCCACGGGCGAGATCTGGCTGCGCGTGCCGGGCACCATCCTCATTGAGTGGCGCGGCGCGCTGGGTTCGGGGCTGATGGCCAAGGACATCATGCTGGCGCTGTGCGGCCGTCTGGGCATGGATGGCGGCAAGTATCAGGCCGTGGAATACACCGGCGACACGATCGCCGCCCTGTCGATGCAGGAGCGGATGACGCTGGCCAATATGGCGGCCGAGCTGGGCGGGCAGGTCGGGCTGATCGCGCCCGATGCGGTGACCGCGCGGTATCTGGCGGCGGCCGGTGCGGCGCCGGGCGATTGGACAGGGCTCACGACGGACCCCGGGGCGGACCTGCTGGAGCATCACCTGTTTGAGGCCGCAACGCTGGCCCCGCAGGTCGCGGCACCGCATTCGCCGGCCAATGCGGGCAATGCCGCCGATGCCGATGCGGCGGTCGACATTGCCTATATCGGGGCCTGCACCGGGGCAAAGCATGCGGATCTGGCCGCGGCTGCGCGCATCCTGCGCGGGCGCCGCCTCGCACCGGGCGTCGAGCTGCTGGTGGCCCCTGCCTCGCGCCGCGATCAGGATCGGGCGGCGGCCGATGGCATCATGGCGGTGTTCGAGGTGGCCGGCGCAAAGATCCTGCCCAATGCCTGCGGGATCTGTGCGGGTTATGGCGCGCACAGGCTGTCTGCGGACACCACCTGCATCTCGTCGACCGCGCGCAACTTCAAGGGGCGCATGGGCGATCCGACCGCCCAGGTCTGGCTGGGCTCGCCGCTCACAGTCGCGGCCTCGGCCGTGGCCGGCCGCATCGTCGACCCGCGCGACATGCTGGCGGAGGCTGCGTGATGGGCCGCATCTTCCGCCTGGGCGACGATGTCGACACCGACCAGCTCGCGCCCGGGCGCTACATGCGGGGCGGGATCGAGGCGCTGGCCGCGCATTGTCTGGAAAGCGTGCGGCCGGATTTTGCGCCGAACGCCCGGCCCGGCGACATCATCGTTGCGGGGCGCAATTTCGGCATGGGCAGCTCACGCGAGCAGGCGGCCGAGGCGCTGCGCCATCTGGGGCTGGCCGGCGTGGTGGCCGAGAGCTTTGCCGGCATCTTTTACCGCAATGCCATCAATCTGGGCCTGCCGGTGCTGACCGCGCCCGATCTGTCGGCCGCCGAGGATGGTGCGGAGGCAAGGCTCGACCCGGCCGGCGGGCGCCTGGTTCTGGCCGGGGAGCACAGCATCACGCTCGACCCGCTGCCCGAAAACCTGCTGCCGATCATCGCGGCGGGCGGGCTGGTGCCGTTCCTGAAAGCGCGCTTTCGGCGCGAGGGCGCCGCATGACCCTCAGATCCCGCCTCGCCGAAGCGCCCATTCTGCTGGCCCCCGGCATCACCGATCCGCTGACCGGGCTGATTGCCGAGGCTGCAGGCGCCGAGGCCGTCTATCTGACCGGTGCCGGCCTGGCCTATACCCGCCTGGGGCGCCCGGATATCGGGCTTGTCACGGCAACCGAAGTCGCCGAGACCCTGGCGCTGATCACCGACCGGATCGACCTTCCGGTGATTGTCGATGCCGATACCGGCTTTGGCAATGCGATCAACCTGCAACGCACGCTGCGCAGCTTTGAGCGGGCGGGCGCGGCGGCCCTGCAGATCGAGGATCAGAGCTTTCCCAAGCGCTGCGGGCATCTCAAAGGCAAGACCCTGGTGCCCAGCGCCGAGATGGCCGGCAAGATCCGCGCGGCGGTCGATGCGCGCGACACCGCGCTCATCATCGCGCGGACCGATGCGATCGGGGTGGAGGGGTTTGAACCGGCGCTTGACCGGGCCGAGACCTATCTGGAGGCCGGTGCGGATGTGCTTTTTGTCGAGGCACCGCGCGGCCGGGTGGAGCTTGAAGGCATGGTCGCCCGGTTTGCCGGCCGTGTGCCGCTTCTGGCCAATATGGTCGAAGGCGGGCAGACCCCCATCGAAGATGCCGCGGCGCTGGAACGTCTGGGGTTTTCGGTGGTCATCTTCCCGGGCGGCATCGTGCGTGCCCTGGCAAGGACGGCGCGTGACTATTATGCGGGCCTGCTCCGGGATGGCTCGAACGCCGCATTCCAGGACCGGATGTTTGATTTCAATGCGCTCAACGAGGTGCTCGGCACGCAGGCCTTGCTCGCGCATGGCAAGGCCTTCGAATGACCGCCGGGCCCGTGCCGCCAGCGCCTTCACCGGACGCGCCTGCCCCGCTCGACCCGGTGACCCTGGCGATCCTGAAAGGCCGGCTTGAGCAGATCGCCGATGAGATGGATGCCACGCTTTTTCGCGCGGCCTTCAACCCGATCATCGCCGAGGCCCATGATGCAAGCCACGGGATCTATGACGCGGTGTCGGGCGCGACCCTGGTGCAGGGCAAATCCGGCCTGCCGATTTTCGTGGGTGTGATGGCCTTTGCCGTGCGCGCGGTGATCGATGCGGCGGCGGGTGCGGTGCATGACGGCGATGTCTGGATCTTCAACGACCCCTATGATGGCGGCACGCATCTGAGCGACATGCGGCTGGTGCGCCCGGTCTTTCACGACGGAGAGATCTTTTGCTGGCTCGCCTCGGTGGGGCATTGGCATGATGTGGGCGGCAATGTGCCGGGCAATTACAACCCCGTGGCCACAGAGACCTGGCAGGAAGGCGTGCGGATCCCGCCGGTCAAGCTCTTTGAGCGTGGCGTCTACCGCGCCGATATCGTGGAGATCCTGAGCGCGAATTCGCGCCTGCCAGGCTCGGTCTATGGCGATCTGCAGGGCCAGATCGGGGCGCTCGACCTTGGCATGCGCCGCATGACGGCCCTGATCGACGAGCTGGGTCCAGACCGGGTGCGCGCAGCCTTCGATGCGCTGCGGGCCCGTGCGGCGACGCTGATGCGGGCCGAGATCGCGGCACTTCCCGACGGGTCTGTCGAGGTCGAGGACTGGCTCGACAATGACGGCATCCTCGATGCACCGCTGAAACTGGCGCTGCGCATGGAGGTGAGCGCAGACCGGCTGACGCTCGATTTCACCGGCTCGGCCCCGGGCTGTGCGGGCCCCGTCAACATCTCGCGCGCGACCACTGTGGCGGCCTGCTATGTGGCGCTCAAGCATGTCTTCGGCGAGGTGCCCGCCAATGCCGGGGTGCTGGAACCGGTGGAGGTGCGTATCGCGGAGGGCTCGCTGCTCGATGCCCGCCCGCCGCGCCCCGTGGGCGGGTATACCGAAACCATCCTGCGGCTGATCGATGTGGTCTTCCAGGCGGTGGCGCAGGTGGCACCGGACCGGGCGGTAGCGCCCGCCTATGGCACGATCAACGCGCTCTCCATTGCCGGTCGCGACCCGACCGCGCGCCCCTGGGTGATGTTTTCGTTTTTCGGCGGGGGGCATGGCGGGCATGCCGAGGGCGACGGGCTCAACCATGGCAATGCGCCGATCTCCACGGCCACGATCCCGCCGCTGGAGATCCTGGAAGCCGCCTATCCGGTGCGCTTTACGCAATGGGCGCTGCGCCCGGACAGCGGCGGCCCGGGCACGCATCGCGGTGGGCTGGGCGCGGTCTATGAGATCGCGCTGCGGGCTGCAGCGGCCGAGGCGTTCCTGTTTGGCGAACGTGGCCGTCACCCCCCGCCCGGCATTGCCGGCGGGTCGCCCGCCCTGCCCAACGCGTTTGTCTATGAGACCGGTGATGGCTGGGCCGAACCGCCTATGGCCTCGAAAATGACCGGCATCGCCATGCGGGAGGGCGGCCGGCTGCGTCTGGAAACGCCGGGGGGTGGCGGCTATGGCGCGCCACAGGGCCGCTCGGCCGAGGCTGTGGCCCGCGATGTCGCGCTTGGTTATGTCAGCGTATCGGAGGCCCGGCACGCCTATGGCGTGGCGCTCGACCCGCTCGGCCGCGTCGATGAGGCCGAGACCGCCCGCCTGCGGGGCCGCGCATGACCCAACGCGGCGGCCTTGTCATCGGCGTGGATGTCGGCGGCACCTTCACCGACATCTTCATCCTCAATGAGGCGGAGGGGCGGATCGAGATCCACAAGGTGCCGTCCACGCGCGGCGACCAAAGCCAGGGCTTTGCGCAGGGCATTGCGGATCGGGTCACCGATTTCGCCCGGATCGGAACGGTTGTTCATGGCACCACGGTGGGCACCAATGCGCTTTTGGAACGAAAGGGCGCGCGCACGGGCATTCTGACCACCGAAGGGTTCCGCGACGTCTTGGAGATGCGCCGCCGCGACCGCCCCGCCACCTGGGGCCTGCGCGGGGCGTTTCTGCCGGTGGTTGCCCGGCCGGACCGGCATGAGATCGCCGAGCGGGTGCTCGCCGACGGCCAGGTGCTGGTGCCGGTCGATCCCGATGCAGCAGCACGGGCCGCGCGGGATCTGGCCGCGGCCGGGTGCGAGGCGCTCTGCGTCTTTTTCATCAACGGCTATGCCAATGACACCAATGAGCGGCACGCGGTCGAGGCGGTGCGCCGGGTCTGGCCCACGCCCTATGTCACCGCGGCGACCGAAATCCTGCCCGAGATCCGCGAGTTCGAGCGGCTCTCCACCGCCACGCTGAACGCCTATCTGCAGCCGGTTGTTGCGTCTTATCTCGACCGGCTGGAGGGTCGGCTCAGCGCATATGGGTTTGAGGGTCAACTCCTGATCGTTCAGTCGAATGGCGGCGTGATGGATGTTGCGGCCGCCAAGCGCCAGCCGGTGCGCACGGCGCTGTCGGGGCCGGCGGCCGGGGTGATCGCCGCGCGCGGCATTGCGCAGGCGGCCGGGTTTGCCAACATCATCACCTGCGATATGGGCGGCACATCGTTTGACGTCGCGCTCGTGGCCGGGGGCGAACCGGCCCTGGCCGCCCAGACATCGATCGATTTCGGCATGGTGATCCGGCTTCCGATGATCGAGATCACCACAATTGGCGCCGGCGGCGGCTCGATTGCCGCGCTCGATGCCAGTGGTCTTTTGGAGGTGGGTCCGCAATCGGCAGGGTCGGACCCCGGCCCGGTCTGCTATGGGCTGGGCAATGACCGCCCCACCGTGACCGACGCAAACCTGGTGCTCGGGCGCATCAACCCCGACCGGCCGATTGGCGGAGCGCTGGAGCGGCTGGATGTGGCCGCCGCCCGTGCGGCGATCGAGATCAAGATCGGCGCGCCGCTGGGCCTCTCCACCGAGGATGCGGCCGAGGCGATCCTGCGGCTGGCCAATGCAAAGATGGCGGGCGCCATCCGGCTTGTCTCAATCGAACGCGGGCATGACCCGGCGGAGTTTGCAGCCATGCCCTTCGGCGGGGGCGGCGCGCTGCATGCCGGCGCGCTGATCCGCGAGGTCGGGCTGGGCGCGGCCCTGGTGCCGCGCTATCCGGGCGTGACATCGGCGCTGGGCTGCGTCATTGCCGATATGCGCCATGATCGGGTGCAGACGGTCAACACCGCGCTCGACCAGCTCGATGCCGGACAGTTGCGCGATGACATGATCGCCACCGCGGCGCTTTTGGAGGCCGAGCTTGCCCGCGCTGGCGTGACCCTGTCGGCAACGCTTCGGGTCTTTGAGCTCGACATGCTCTATCAGGGGCAGACCCACAGCCTGCGTGTGCCGCTTGAGTTGCCGGCCGACGGGCTTGCGCGCCACCACATCGCCGCGGCGTTCGAGGCGGCCTATCGCGCGGCCTATGGCCGGGTGTTGGAGGGCGTTTCGATGCGGGTGATGAACCACCGGGTGGCCGCGATTGGCCTGCGACCGGCGCTTGACCCGGCGCTGTTTGCACCGTCGGGCGACAGCGCTGCGGCCAGCCGCATCGGCACGCGCGATATCTATGCGGATGGCCGGTGGCACGTTGCCGACCTATACGAACGGCTCTCGCTGGGTGCGGGCGCGCGGATCGACGGGCCGGCGGTTCTGGAACAGCCCGACACGACGATCTTTGTCGATCCCGGCCTTGCCGCCGAGACCGACAGCTTCGGCAATCTGGTGATCCGCCCCGCATGACCCCGATATCCCGCACCGCCCTGCTGCTCGTCGATCTTCAGAACGATTTCCTGCACCCCGATGGGGCCTATGGCCGCGCCGGTGTCTCCGATGCCGCCATCGCGGCGCTTCCCGAGCGTCTTGCGCCCCTGGCGGACCTCATGCGCCGCACAGGCGGTTGGGTTCTGTCGACCCAGTTCACCCTTGTGCCCGGCAAGGGGGGCGCCCCGATGATCTCGCCGCATCTCAAGGCGCTGCGGCCGTTTCTGACCACGGGAGATTTTGCGCCGGGCGGCTGGGGCCAGGCGCTGGTGGAAACCTTGCAACCCGCGGATCTAAGCGTCGAAAAGGTCGCCTATTCCGCCTTTTACATGAGCCGGCTCGACTTTGTCCTGCGCCGGGCCGGGATCGAGCGGCTGATCGTCGGCGGGATCGTGACCAATGGCGGCGTGGCCTCGACGGTGCGCGACGCGCATGTGCGGGATCTGGCCGTGACGGTGCTTGGTGATGGCTGCGCGGCGTTTTCGCGCGCGGCCCATGACGCCGCGCTGCGCGATATGGGCTCGATTGTCGATGTGGCGTCCTGTGCAGAGATGCATGCCACGCTCGACCGCGCAGCCAACCCGGACTGATCCACCGGGCCCTTGCGCCGAAAAGGCAATGCTAGGCTTCGGAAACCAAACCTTAATCCGGGCGGTGTAGTCCATTGCCGCATTGATTGCCCGCACCCTTTTTTAGGACTTTTCGATGTGCATGGATCGCAGCGCGACACGCCACTTGGCTGAGAATGCGTCTGACCCCATCCATGTTGCGGCCGGGCTGCAGCCGGGCGCTTGTCTCCTGCTGGTTGATCCTAAGGCGCGCAAGATCGTTGCGACCTCGGCCAATTGCGCTGATTTCACCGGCCGTCCTGCCGCGGATCTGTGCGGCCAGGACCCAAACGGGTGTTTCCAGGCCCAAAGCGGCCCGGATCTTGCGGATCTGGCCGCGGGCTCTACCCCGGCGCCATGGATGGCGGTGTTGTCGACGGGCGCACCGGTTTGGGTGTCGGCCTTCCAGGATAGTGGGCTCATTGGCCTGTCGCTGGAACCGGCCGCAATGGATGCGGGGCGCACAGACAGCGGGGAGGGCCGCGAGGGGGGCGCTGAGGAGGGTCCCGGACGCCACGTCGCGCCAAACCCCGACGGCGAGCGCCTGGACGGCCAGCGCTCCGACGGCGGACAGCTCGACGGCCGGCAGCTCGACGGCCGGCAGCTCGACGGGCAGAAGCTCGACGGGCAGCGGCTCGACGCCCTGCTGGCCGAGATCCGCGGGGAGTTCGATGCGCTTGCCGGCCAGGATGAGCGCCCTGCCGAGGCGCGTATCACCGCCCTGGCCCAATGCGCGGTCCGACATGTGCACGCCCTGACCGGGTTCGATCAGGTGGCGCTGATGGCCCTGGACGATGATGGCACCGGTCTTGTTCATGCCCAGACCGGACATGCCGCTGCGGGTGGCGAGCTTTGCCTGGCCCCTGGCGAGATGCCTGTCGATCCGTCGGATTTGCACGGTGAAGAGGGCGTGTTGGTGACCGATGCCGCCGCCAGGCCCGTCTCCCTGGTCCCTGCCGGGCTCGACACTGCCAGGCTCGCCCTTGCGCACTGCGCTCACCGCATGCCGGGGCTGCCCCAGCGCATTCGGCTGCTGCGGCAGGGATGGCGCGCGGCGCTGTGCCTGCCGCTCGGCCGGGCGGGACGGCGTTGGGGCGTGCTGATCTGCACCGGGGCTGCGCCCAACCACTCGGTCGATCCCGCATGCCGCAGCACCTGCCGCCGCATTGCCGACCTGATCGGAATGGCAGTTCAGCGCATCGAGGATGATCTTCTGCGCCGCCACCGCCAGCGTCTGCATCACCTCGTGCGGCAAATGCGCAACCGGCTGGCCGCGGGGCGGCGCGCGCCGTTCTCCTCGGCCCCGACTTTCCAGGACGTGCTGGCCGAGCATAGCCCAAAAATCCTTGGCCTGCTCGAAGCCGATGGGCTGGTGCTGCAGCTTAAGTCGGGCACGTTCTGCCTGGGCAGCCTGCCCGGCGAAAAGGGCGTCTCCGGCCTCTGCGAGGCGCTCGCTGCGCGGGAGGAGATCGGTCTGGTGTCAAGCAGTCTTGGCACCGTCATGCCCGACCTTGCCTCCGCATTGCTCCCCAAGGCCGCCGGGGCAATCTCGGTCTGGCCGGAGGGAGATGCCCCAAAGCTCATCCTGGTGCGGCGGGCGGTGAACCCTGTCGCCCAAAGCCCCGAGATCTTCGGGCGGAGCCGCCCCTGGCGCAGCACCGACACGATCTTGGCCCAGGAACTCTGCGAGGATCTCGCCGAGATCGGCAGCACGGCGCCCGGAACGCCCGTTTGGGACGGCGAGCGCATTGAGACGGGGTCCGGACGCGGCGATCTTTCCGCGCTTTGCGATCCGGTCACCGGGCTCCCCGACCGCGACGGGCTCTGCCTGCAAGTCCGAAAAAGCCGCGACGGAACGCAGCCGGACAGCCGCTCTGGCGCGCCATGGTCGGTCTGCCTGTGCGTGCATATCGAGGATCTCGACAGCGTCATCGCCCGCCAGGGCGACCGTGCCGGCGATCAGCTCCTGCGCCAGGTCGCATTGCGCCTGAAATCGGTCTGTCGGCGCCATGACATTCTGGCGCGCACCGACCACACCGTGTTTTCCATCATCCTTGCGGGGGAAAGCGACCGGGTCTCGCTGCGCCTGCTGGCCGACCGCATCGGCACGCTGATCGAAACGCCGCTTGCCATTATGGGACGCGTCATGCGGCTCTCCTGCCGGGTCGGCATCGCAACGGCACCCGGTGCAGACCCCGAGACGCTGGTCGAAGATGCCGAGATTGCGCTCCGCGAGGCGCGCCGCACCGACCGGCCGCATCCGCTGTTCTACACCCCCGCGCTGCGCAAGACCGCGCAAGGCCAGTATGGCCAGGCCGAAGAGCTGCACGGGGCCGTGCTGGGCGGCGGGTTCGTCTGCCTCTACCAGCCCCGCGTCGATGCAACCACGCTGGAGGTGCGCGCGCTCGAGGCCCTGGTGCATTGGCAACACCCCGCTCAGGGCCTGGTTGCGCCGTCCGACTACCGCGATCTGGCCGAAGAGCTGGCGCTGCGCGAGGAGATCGACGCGCTGGCGCTGTCCAAAGCCATGCAGGACCGCGAGGCCTGGCTTGCCGAGGGGCTGACACCGCCGCCGGTCACGCTGAGCGTCTCTGCCCGCCGCCTGAACCGGCGCGATCTGATCGACAACATGCGGCGCATGCAGCCGCCGCCAAGCGCTGTGTCGATGGCGTTTCAGGAAGCGGCGTTTCTCGACGGATCCTATGAACGGACGCGCTGGAACATCGAGGCGCTGCGCGAGCTTGGCGTGGGCATCGAGATCGACGCGTTCGGCGCCGGGCAGACCTCGATGCTGAGCCTTCTGCATGTGATGCCCGACCGGCTGAAGATCCATCGCCTGCTGGTCGAGCCGATCCTGCGGTCCGAAACCGCGCTGAGCCTGGTCGAATCGATCGTGGAGATCGGCCACACCGTTGGGATCGGCGTGGTCGCCGACGGGGTCGAGACCATGAGCCACATCTCCTATCTGCGCGACATCGGATGCGACCATCTGCAGGGCAGTGCCTTTGGTGCGAGCAGCCTGGCCGCCGCCGCCATCCCGGGGCTCGTCGCCCGCCCCGACTGGCTGCAGGACTGATCCGCCGGGGCCGATCCGCTGGGGCTGATCCACCTGTGCTGGTCCGCTGGGGCTGATCCACCGGGGCTGATCCACCAGGGCTGATCCGCTGCGACTGGCCCGCTGCGACTGATCCAACGGAACCAACCCCCCGCGCCGCAAAAAGACCGCATGCCGGCCGACCGTCGCTTGTCGTCGCCATTGCGCGAGGTTAAACCCCAACCGGGTGCACGGGGGAGACCGCCCATGCCGACGATCCGCGTCGCCGAGCCGGCCGATATCGCGCAGATGGTTCCGCTTTTGCTGGCCGATGCCCGGCGGCGTGCGCAGCGCGATCCGGGCCTCTGGCATCTGACAGCCGATCCAAGCGCGGCGCTGCAGGCCGATCTGACCGCGGGCCTTGGCGACCGCACGCCAATCCGGCGACGCTGGTTGCTCGCCGAAGCGGCCGGGGCGCTTGTCGGCATTGCGCACAGCATCCAGCTCCCCGTCCCGCCGATCTATGCCGGCGCCTTCGGCCCGCCAGGCCTTGTGATGGAGGCAAGCTGTGTGGCCGAGACCGCGCCGCCTGACACAGGCGCCGCATTGCTGGCCGCGGCCGAGGCGGATTTGACCGCATCGGGCAGCCAGATCCTCCTGGCCGCCTCGACCCCCGGCGATGCGTGGGAGGAGGTGTTTTCAGCTTCAGGCTATGCGCCGATCACCCGGTACATGGCGCGCAGCGGGCTGCGGGCCGCACCCGGGCC
>JBCBKN010000041.1:0-16661 GCA_038521775.1 Pseudomonadota bacterium
GCCGAAGCGATCGGCCAGCACGGGCCGGATCACCGGGGCCTTGGGCAGGATCTCGTCGAACCGCTCCAAAAAATCGGCCGGGCCGCCCAGCGCTGTGACCATGCGCCCGAACCGCTCGGCCGCCGCACCGCTTTCAAAGGCCGCCGCGATCTTGGCCTCGCCGCCCTTGGCGCTGTCGCAAAGCCCTGCGAGCGCCAAAAGCGTGCCGCCAAGCGCCACCGTGACGTCCCACAGCCGGTTGTCGATTTCGGCCCCGGTGAGGAAGGCCGCCGCGTTCCACACCTCCAGCGCATTGCCCGCGGCACTGGCCAGCGGTGCGTTCATATCGGTGACCAGGGCGGCGGTCTTGCAGCCCGCGCCATTGGCCACGCTGGTCAGGCTTTCGGCCAGCGCATGGGCATCGGCCGGGTCGGCCATGAACGCGCCCGAGCCGGTTTTGACGTCGAGCACCAGCGCCGAGAGCCCCGCGGCGAGCTTTTTGGACAGGATCGAGGCGGTGATCAGGTCGATGCTTTCAACCGTGCCGGTCACATCGCGGATCGAATAGAGCCGCTTGTCGGCCGGGGCGACCTCACCCGTCTGGCCGATGATCGCGCAGCCCACCCTGGTGACGACGTCGCGCAGCGCCTCGACCCCCGGTGCCACATCATAACCCGGGATCGCGCCCAGCTTGTCGAGCGTCCCGCCGGTATGGCCCAGCCCGCGGCCCGAGATCATCGGCACATAGGCCCCGCAGGCGGCCAGGGCCGGGGCCAGCATCAGGCTGACATTGTCGCCCACCCCGCCGGTCGAATGCTTGTCGACCACGGGCCCGGGCAGATGCCAGCCCAGCACCTCGCCAGAATCGCGCATGGCCTCGGTCAGCGCGACCCGCTCTGAAACCTCCATCCCGCGCCAGAGCACGGCCATGGAGAGCGCGGCGATCTGCCCCTCGCTCCATGACCCATCGGTGAGCCCGGCGACGAAATCGCCGATCTCCGCTGGGCTCAGCGCCCGCCCGTCGCGCTTGGCGGCGATGATCTCCTGGGGAAGCGTCATGCGGCGTCCATGGCGCTCAATACCCCTCGGACACGCGCGGCACATCAGCGCCATCGAGCGTGGCGATGAGCGCGTCATAAAGCCCCGAGGCGCCGAAGCGGAACCGTGTCGGGCTTGGCCAGCCCGCACCCATCACCTCCTCTGCCAGCTCCAGATAGGCCGCCGCATCGCCGGTCGACCGGATCCCGCCGGAGGGTTTGAGCCCCACCGGATCCTCGGCCGCGGCGATCTCCTCAAGCATGATGCGCGCGGCGCGCAGGCTGGCATTGACCGGCACCTTGCCGGTCGAGGTCTTGATGAAATCCGCCCCGCCTGAAATCGCCAAATGCGCGGCACGGCGGATGAGATCGTCATCCGTGAGCATGCCGGTTTCCAGGATCGCCTTGACCGTGGCGCCGCCGGCGGCCTCCTTGACCCGCGCCACCAGGGTGCGCACCGGCTCCTCGGACCCCTCGATCAGCCCGCGCCAGGGGATGACCATGTCGATCTCATCGGCACCATCGGCCACAGCCTCGCGCGTGGCCTGCATCACCTCCCCGGCCGGCGCATCGCCTGCAGGAAAATTGACCACCGTGGCGATGCGCACCGCCCCGCCGACAAGCTGGTCATGCGCATGCGCCACAAAGCGCGGCCAGATGCAGATCGCGGCCACCGGCCCGTGGGGCGAGCGCGCCCGGTCGCACAGCGCCTCGATATCGGCCTCGGTGCAGTCATCGTTGAGATTGGTCAGATCGAGGCAGGCCAGCGCCGTCTTTGCCGTGTCGCTCAGCTCCATCGCATCCCTCCTTCCCGGCCGCAGGCACGACCGCGGCGCGCCGCCTCAGGCAATGGCGCGCAGAAAGCCGCGCACGACGCCCTGGAACCGGTCGGCAGCCGCGGCCGCCTCGCGCTTGGTTTCCTCATGGCTGAGGGCCGTGCCGGTCATTCCAGCGGCATAATTGGTCACCAGCGAGACGGCCGCAACCTCCATCCCCAGCCAGCGGGCCAAAATGCACTCGGGCACGGTGGACATGCCCACCAGATCCGCCCCCAGAATGCGGGCCGCGCGAATTTCGGCGGGGGTTTCGAAGGAGGGGCCGGAGAACCATGCATAGACCCCTTCGGGCAGCCCGAGCGCGCGCAGGTGATCGCGCAGGGTGGCGCTGTAGGCGTCGACCATGCTCACGAAACGGCCATCGCCCGAGACGCCGATCAGGGGATTGACGCCGGCCAGGTTGATGTGGTCGGCCAGGGCCACCAGACTGCCCGGCGGCAGATCCTCGCGCGTCGAGCCGGCCGCGTTGGTCAGCAGCAGCCGGCGCGCGCCCAGCGCGTGCAAGGTCTCCAGAACCGGGCGCATCGCGTCGGTCTGCCCGCCCTCATAGTAATGCACCCGGCCCGACAGGGCGGCGACGCGCACCCCCTCAAGCTCACCGATGACAACCTGCCCGGCATGGCCGGTGACGCCCGAGACCGGAAAACCCGGAAGCGCGCCGAACTCCACGGCCGGCCCGTCCACCTCCAGGGCCATGGCGCCCAGACCCGAACCCAGGATCAGCGCCAGCGCAATCGGCTCCTCCCCGGCCCTTGCACGCAGCATCGCAGCCGCCTCGGTCATTTCAGATGCTCCATTCCGAACGCCCCGGGCAACAGCGCGCCAAGCGTGGTCTCGACGATCCGGTCCTGCCCGGCCAGCGTCACCGGCACCTCGGGCCCGGCAAACTCGGCCAGCTTCTGCCGGCAGCCGCCACAGGGCGCGATGGGCATCGGCCGTCGGCGTACACGGCCACGGCCTCGATCTTCTGCGCGCCGGCGGCGACCATGGCCGCGATGGCCCCGGCCTCGGCACAGGTGCCCTGCGGGTAGGCGGCATTCTCGACATTGCAGCCCACGAAAATGCCCAGCGAGGTGCGGATCGCCGCACCGACCTTAAAGCCCGAATAGGGCGCATAGGCATCGTCGCGCACCGCGCGGGCCGCCTCGACCAGCGCGTTCATCGCTCTTTCACATAGGCCACGCCGCCCGCCTTGGGGGCAACGGCGCGCCCGATGAACCCGGCCAGCAGCACCACGGTCAGCACGAAGGGCAGCGCGGTGATCGCCTGGCTGGGCACCTCGCCCAGACCGAACCAGTCAAAGCCCTGCAGCCGGTTCGACATCGCGTCGAGAAAACCAAAAAGCAGGCAGGCCAGCATTGCCTGGATCGGGCGCCATTTGGCAAAGATCAGCGCGGCCAGCGCGATGAACCCCTTGCCCGCCGACATGTTGAGCGTGAACTCCGCCCCCTGCGCGGTGGAGAGATAGGCCCCCGACAGCCCGCAAAGCAGCCCGCAACAGATCATCGCCTGATAGCGCATCAGCGTGACCGATATGCCGGCCGTGTCGACCGCCGCGGGGTTCTCGCCCACCGCGCGCAGCCGCATGCCAAAGCGCGTGCGCCACAGCACCCACCAGGTGAGCGGGGCGGCAATGAAGGCCACATAGACCAGCAGCCGATGGCCCGAGATCAGCCCCGCCCAGATCGGCCCGATCACCGGCACCTCGGCCAGCGTTTCGGCCAGGGGCAGCTCGATGTCCTGAAACTTCGCCCCGCCCGAAAGCGCCGGCGGCCGGCCCGATTGCTGGACCTGCTGTTGCCACAAGAGCGCCGTGATGCCCGCGGCGACGAAGTTGATTGCCACGCCCGAGACGATCTGATTGCCGCGCTGGGTGATGCAGGCAAAACCATGGATCAGCGCCAGGGCCACACTCGCCCCGATGGCCGCCAGAAGCCCCAGCCAGACCATGCCGGTCATCCCCGCCACCGTGGCCGCGGCAAAGGCAGCGGCGAGCATCTTGCCCTCCAGCCCGATGTCAAAGACGCCCGAACGCTCGGCATAAAGCCCCGCCAGACTTGCCAGCAGCAAGGGGGCGGAGATCCGCAGCGTGCTGTCGAGAATGTTGAGGATATCAATGAACATCAGGCCTCAACCCCGCGCGCCGGCGCAAAAATCCGCACCATGAGGGGGCGGAAGAGCTGCTCCATCGCCCCGGCAAAGAGGATCGCCAGACCCTGGATCAGCACCACCATATCGCGGGTGATCGAGGGCATCTCAAAGGCAAGCTCGGCCCCGCCCTGATAAAGCACGCCAAACAGCAAAGCGGCCATCAGGATGCCCGCGGGATGCCCCCGCCCCATCATCGCCACGGCAATGCCCACAAAGCCCGCCCCGCCGGCAATGTCGAGGAAGATGCGGTTCTGCTCGCCCATCACCGGGTTGAGCGCCATCATCCCCGCCAGCGCGCCCGAGATCGCCATCACAATGACCGTGATCCGCACCCCGTTGATGCCGGCATAGGCCGCCGCCCCCGGATTGGCCCCAAAGACCCGGATCTCGTATCCCAGCTTGGTGCGCCAGATCAAAAGCCAGACCAGCAGGCAGGCAACCAGCGCCATGAGGAAGGTGATGTTGAGCGGCGCGCCGCCAATATCATAGCCAAACAGCGCCATCGCCTCCTCAAGATGCGGCAGGCGCGCGCCCTCCTCAAAGGTGCGCGACTGAACCGAGGCATTGCCCGGCACCTTGAGGTAATTCACGATCAGATAGCCCATCAGCGAGGCGGCCAGAAAGTTGAACATGATCGTGGTGATCACGACATGCGCGCCGCGCTTGGCCTGCAGCCAGCCCGGCACCGCGCCCCAGACCATCCCAAAGGCCGCGGCCCCCAGCGTGGCGATAGGCAGGATCGCCCACCAGGGCAGGATGCGGTCGAGCGCCAGCACGGCCAGCCCTGCCCCCAGCCCGCCGATATAGGCCTGGCCCTCGCCGCCGATATTGAATTGCGAGGCGTGAAACGCCACCGCCACAGCAAGCCCCGTGAAGATGAAATTGGTGGTGTAGAACAGCGTGTAGCCGATCCCCTCGCCATAGCCGAAGGCGCCATAGAGGATATGGCCCACCGCCTCCAGCGGATCCTCGCCGATCATCAGCACCACAAGCCCCGCGACCAGAAAGGCCAGGGTGAGGTTGAGCACGGGCATCAGCCCGTTCTCGACCCATTTCGGCAGCGGCGTCATACAGAGGGCATCGCGTGCTGGGCCGGGTGAAGCGGGGCCGGGTGAAGCGGGGCCGGCGGGGCCTCGGGCAGCGGCACGGGAAGGGTGAGAGCTGGGGCATGGTGGAAGGCCGGCTGCAGAGACGGCTCCGGCGCGGCCGATGCAAAAAGCAGACCGACCAGCGCGGCGAGCCCAAGCAGCACCAGCAGCATGACAACCAGCTCGCTGGGACGGTTATCTGCCATCACATGACCCCCTCTTTGCTCAGGTTCGGGCTTTCCTGGGTGACACCCGCCATCAACAGGCCGATGGCGCCCTCGCCCGTCTCGGGGCTCACCTCGCCGGTGATGCGCCCGTCAAACATCACAAGAATGCGGTCGGCCAGGGCGCGGATTTCGTCCAGCTCGACCGAGACGAGCAGGATCGCCTTGCCCGCATCGCGCAGCGCGATCAGCCGCCGGTGGATCGCCTCGATGGCGCCCACATCCACGCCGCGCGTGGGCTGCCCGACCAAAAGCACCTCCGGGTCACGCTCGATCTCGCGCGCCAGCACGATCTTTTGTTGATTGCCGCCGGAGAAATTCGCGGCTTTCAGATAGGGGTCGGCCGGGCGCACATCGAAGCCCTGCATCTGCCCCTGCGCGGCCGACAGCACCGCGCCGCGATCGATCAGCGCACCGGCGCCATAGCCCGGATCGCGCTGATAGCCCAGAATGGTGTTCTCGCGTGCCTCGAACTTGGTGACGAGCCCCATGCGGTGCCGGTCCTCCGGCACATGGGCAAGCTTCAGCCCCCGGATCTGGGCCGGATCGAATCCCGCGGCATGGGTGCCGCTCAGCTCGATGCTGCCCGCGTGCGGCCTGCGAATGCCCGCAACGGTCTCCAGCAGTTCGGACTGGCCATTGCCCGAGACCCCGGCAATGCCCACAATCTCGCCCGCGCGCACATCAAAGCCGATGCCGCGCAGCCGCTCCACCCCCTGCCCGTCCACAACCTTGAGGTCGCGCACCGACAGCCGCACCGGGCCGGGCTGGGCCGGGCCTTTTTCGACCTGCAGCAGCACCCGGCGGCCGACCATCAGCTCGGCCAGCTCCTCCACGCTGGTCTGCGACGTCTCGCGCGTCGCCACCATCTCGCCGCGGCGCATCACGCTCACCGCATCGGTGGTGGCCATGATCTCGCGCAGCTTGTGGGTGATCAGGATGACGGTCTTTCCCTCCGCCTTCAGCCGGCCGAGGATGCGGAAGAGATGGTCGGCCTCTTCGGGCGTCAGCACGCCGGTGGGCTCGTCGAGGATCAGCACCTCGGCCCCGCGGTAAAGCGCCTTGAGGATCTCCACCCGCTGCTGCAGCCCCACCGGCAGGCTGCCCACCACCGCATCGGGGTCGACGCGCAGCTCGTATTCCGCCTCCAGCCGCTGCAGCTCGGCCCGGGCTTGGGCCATGCCGGGGCCCAAGAGCGCACCGCCCTCCACCCCCAGCATGACATTCTCCAGCACGGTGAAGTTCTCCACCAGCATGAAATGCTGATGCACCATGCCGATGCCCAGCCGGATAGCATCCTGGCTGTCGCGGATGCGGACCGCCTGGCCGGCCACCCGGATCTCGCCCGCATCGGCCTGGTAGAACCCGTAGAGGATCGACATCAGGGTCGATTTCCCCGCCCCGTTCTCACCGATGATGCCGTGGATCGTGCCGGCCCCGACGGCCAGGTTGATGTCGCGGTTGGCATGCACGGGGCCGAAGCTTTTGTCGACCCCGATCAGCTCGATTGCCGGCGCGCTCATGCCAGCGCCTCGGCCTTGGACCGCGCCTCATGCGGTGCTGCAACCAGCTCGACAGTGTTGCCTTCGGGATCCTGCGTGAAAAGCCCCCGCCAGCCGATCCAGTCGAACTCTTCGATCCGATAGGGCTGGCCGAGCCGGTCAAACCAGCGGATCGCCGCCTCCTGCCCCTCCGGCGTCACCGCCAGGGCGAAATGATGCAGCGTGCTCTCACCGCCGCCGCGGGGCGTGCCGCCCGGATGCAGGCCCGGCCGGACCGATGCAGACCCGTCAAAAAGCGCCAGCACGGCCGTATGCCCCGCATGCCCGCCACCGGTGCGGAAAAAGACGATGCCGCCCGCGCGCCGGGCCAGATGCGGCAGGCCGATCACCTCGGCATAGAAATGCTCCATGCGATCGAGATCGCGGCAGCGGATGGCAATCTCGCCAAGGCCACAGATTTCAAAGCCGCGCGCGCTCACAGGAACGGACACGGGCCATCCGTGTAAAGATTGTGCACAGGCCGCTCTCCGGCAACGATCATGTCAAATGCGCCAAGCAGGTAGGCTTGGAGAGCCCCCTCGATCAATGTAGAGCCGACCAGCTCGATGCCGCCCTCTTTCAGCCCCAGATCATAGATCCCGCTTTGCCATGTGCCCGACCGCGCGGCATCGAAGCTTTGAACGACCGCGACGTCCACGCGCTTGACCACCGAGGCGAGCATGGCGCCGGGATGCAGCCCGTTTTGGTCGCTGTCGGTGCCGATGCCCAGGATCCCCGCCTCGGCCGCGGCCTGCAGCACGCCCACCCCCGTGCCGCCGGCGGCCTGCATGATGACATCGGCGCCCTGGTCGATCTGGCTGCGGGCCAGTTCGGCCCCACGCACCGGGTCGGCAAAGGCGGCCGGCGTGTCACCGGTCATGGCCACCAGAACCTTGATCTCCGGGTTCGCCGCCAGCGCGCCTTGCGCATAGGCGCAGGCAAAGCGTTGGATCAGCGGGATGTCCATCCCACCGACAAAGCCGATGATCCCGGTTTGCGAGGTTGATGCCGCGGCGATACCGGCCAGATAGGCCCCTTCATGCTCGCGAAACACAACCGAGCGGATGTTGGGCCCCTCGGCCACGGCATCGACGATGGCAAAGCGCGTGTCGGGAAATTCGGCGGCGACTTTTTCCACCGCCGCGACCTGCAAGAAGCCGATCGCGACCACCGGGTCATGCCCGCGCCCGGCATAGCGCCGCAGCGCCTGTTCGAATTGCGCGGGCGTGCTGGGCTCGAACTCGGCAACCTCTTGGGACATCCGCGCGGCATAGCGCTCCACACCCCGAAAGGCGCTTTCATTGAAGCTTTTGTCGAATTTGCCCCCCAGGGAGTAGACGATGGCGGGCTCGGCCACGACCGGCGCGGCAGCCAGTGCAACGACGACCAATGCGGCGGTAGCCATTGCAACGGCGCCCAGTGCGGCGGCAGCCAGTGCGCGGGAAACGAGTGCTGCGGCGAGAAGCTGGCGCATGGCCGGTCCCTGTGTCGGTCATTGGGTGGTCTTTTGCCGAAAGCCTATCGGAGCCTGCCACCCCGTCAATGAAAAAGGCGGGCCCCATGGGACCCGCCCTCGCCACGCTGCCGGCTGCCCTCAGTAGGGGCAGGCGCTGTCGCTCATATAGTCATGCACGACGATCTCGCCGGACTTGATCTTGGCGGCGGCCTCCTCGACGGCAGCCCGCATTTCGGGCGGAACGAGGGATGCGTTGTTGTCGTCCATCGCATAGCCCACGCCGCCTTCCTTGAGGCCCAGCACGTAGAACCCGTAGCTGTAATCCTCGTTCATTGCGTCGGTGAAGGCGGTGTAGACGGCCTGATCGACCCGCTTGAGCATCGAGGTCAGCACCGCGCCCGGCTGCATGCCGTTCTGGTTGCTGTCCACACCGATGCCCAGGATGCCGGCCTCGGCCGCGGCCTGCAGCACGCCCACCCCGGTGCCGCCGGCTGCGTGATAGACCACATCCGCGCCGCGGTCGATCTGGCTGCGGGTGAGCTCGGCGCCCTTGACCGGGTCATTCCAGGCCGCCCCGGTGTCACCGGTCATGTTCTGGAACACCTCTGCATCGGGATTTGCGTATTTCACGCCGCCCAGATAGCCGCAGGCGAATTTCCGGATCAGCGGAATGTCCATGCCGCCCACAAAGCCGACCTTGTCGGTCTCCGAGGCCAGGGCCGCCATCACGCCGACCAGGAAGCTGCCCTCATGCTCCTTGAACAGGATCGAGCGGACATTCGGCAGATCGACCACCATGTCGACAATGCCGAAATCGGTGTCAGGGAACTCGGCCGCCACCTTTTCGACGGCCGCGGCATGCGAGAAGCCGATGGCGATAATGGGGTTGTAGCCCTGCTGGGCGAAGCGGCGCAGCGCCTGCTCGCGCTGTGCGTCGTTCTGGATCTCGAAATCGCGATACTCGATCCCGGTATCGGCCTTGAACTGCTCGGCCCCGGTATAGGCGGCTTCATTGAAGCTCTTGTCGAACTTCCCGCCAAGGTCATAGACAACGGCGGGTTTGATTTCTGCCGCAACCGCGGCGCCGGCCATCAAAACAGCCGCGCCGGCTGCCAGAAGTTTCTTGAGCATGTCCACCTCTCTGTCTGGCCCGTCCAGCTGGCCGGGCGCACGGCCCGGCGCCTCGGGCGCCCATGCCCGAAAAGCGACCCGATTTCGCGCCGGTTGGCAAGCCCGGATTGCGCATCGGGGCGCCAGGCCGGCTCAGCCGACCTTTCGATCCCAGGATTCGCGCTTTCGATAGAGCGTCGAGGGCGACACGTCGAGCAATCGGGCCGCCTTCGGGATCGACCCCTTGCAATGTGCGATGGTCGCTTCGATGAGCTGGCGCTCGACATCGGCCAGCGGCTGGCCGATCAGCGCAAGGATCGCCGCCTCGGCGGGCTCCTCACTGGTCAGGACCGGACCGCGAAGCGGCAGATTGGCGGTCGTGACCACATCCGCCCCGGCCCGCGCATCGCGCTCGCCCTGGCCAAGCTCGATCGGCAGCATCTCGCTCAGCACCTCGGGCCCGTCATGCAGGACCACCACATTGCGCAGCACATTGAGCAGCTGGCGCACATTGCCCGGCCAGGGCAGCCGGCGGAATGTTTCGCGCACCTTGGCCGAGAGCGCGCGGAACGCCCGGCCCTCCTCCTGCGCATAATGCTCCAGCATCCGCTCGGCGATCTCGTTGACGTCCTCGCCTCGCTCGCGCAAGGGCGGAAGCAGGATCGGCACGACATGCAGCCGATAGAACAGATCCTCGCGGAACCGGCCGGCGCGCACCTCTTCGAGCGGATCGCGGTTGGTCGCGCACACGATGCGCACATCGACCTTGCGCGGCGTCACCGCGCCCACGGGTTGGATCATCGAGGTCTGCAGAAAGCGCAGCAGCTTGGTCTGCAGGGTGAGATCCATCTCGCAGATCTCATCGAGAAAGAGCGTGCCGCCATTGGCCGCCGCGGCCGCGCCGATCTTGTCGGAAATTGCGCCGGTGAACGAGCCGCGCAAATGGCCAAAGACCTCGGATTCCAGCAGATCGGCCGGGATCGCCCCGCAATTGAGCGGGACAAACGGGCCGCGGCTGCGGTTGGAGATGTCGTGGATGGCCTGGGCGCAGACCTCCTTGCCGGTGCCGCTTTCGCCGGTGATGAAGACGGTCGCGGTCGAACGCCCGATGCTTTGAACCTTGCGGTAAATCTCGCGCATCGCTGGCGAGGACCCAATAAAGCCGTGGAACTCGCCCACATCCTGCGCCGGCTCTTCCAGCCCGGCCGAATTGCCCAGCGACAGGGCCGCGTTTTCGACCGCAACCAGCAGCCTGCGGTCGTCGAAAGGCTTGACCAAGAAATCGAACGCGCCCTCGCGCATCGCCTCCACAGCCCGGTTGATCGATCCGTTGGCGGTGATCACGATGGTCTTTGCCCGGGTGCCGGTCTCCGACATCATCCGCAGAATGTCGATGCCGTCGCCATCGGGCAGCATCAGATCCAACAGCACGATGCCGGGCGATTGCAGGGCCACCCCGTCACGCCCCTCGGCCATGCTGTAGGCCGTATCGACCTGGTAGCCCGCCTTGCGCAGGGTGGTTGCATAGACCATCGACAAGGATTGCGTGTCTTCGATCAACAGCACGTTTGGCGGTTCAGCCACTGACAAGCGCCTCTCTCTCACGCCGTACAAACTCGATCAGATCGATGATGCTGCCATCGATCCGCTGGGCAAGGTCGTGCATGATCGCCCGGTCGGCATTATGGGCCGCCGCGTTCAGCGCCTCGGCCGCGCGCTGAAGATCGATGGCGCCGATCACCCCGGCGACCGATATCAGCACATGGCTTTTGGCCCGCACGAGCTTCACGTCATCCTGGGCCATGCCCGTGGCAATGCCGTTTGCAACATCGCGCAGATCGGTTTCCACCTTCTCCAAAAGCTCGCACATGCTGTCCGGCCCGATGCTTTGGGCCAGCATGCTGTAAATCGACCAGTCGATCGGCCCGTCGCCGGCCACATGCTGTGCCACCGCCGCGTCTTCGCGCAATGGCGCATGCCGTTGGCTGTGCCGGATCAGCGCCAGGATCTCGGCCCCGAATTCGCGCACACCCAGAATGGGCTTTGCGATCAACCCGTCAGATCCGGCATCCTTGATGCGCGTCCGGTGTTCGGGCATCGCATAGGCGGTGAGGGCGATGATCGGCAGCCCGGACCGGGCATCGGGCAAGGCGCGAACCGACCGGATCACATCAAGCCCCGAGAGGCGCGGCATCTCGATATCGACAAGCAGAAGATCGAACGGGCCGCCCTCATCGACGGCCTGCAGCGCCTCCACCCCATCGGACACCACGCTGACCGACGCGCCCAGCATCTCAAGCATCTGCCGGGCGACCATCTGATTGGTGACATTGTCCTCGGCAAGCAGGATATGCATGCCATCCAGACGGTCGGGCACTGCGTCCTGGCCGCCGGCTGTTTCGCCGGCAGACGGGCCGGTCTGCTCGGCGCTCGGTTGGCCGGGCGCAAAGACCAGAGCCTGCGCAGGCAGGACAAGCTGCGCCGACAGGCCGCTTTCGCGGCGGTTGCAAAGGGTCAACTCAAGATCGAGCTCGCGCGCCAGACGATGCGCAATCACCAGGCCCGAGCCGCCATAATAGGCCGGCGGCGGCTCGTTTTCCCGCATCGCCTCGATCAGTTCCGGCGGCAATCCCGGCCCGGTATCGACCACGCTCAGCTCAAGCGCGGCATCGGGCCGCTGCCGGGCCGTCACAGTGACATCGCCAAGCTGGCCAGCCCCGCTTTTGCCATGGCGCACCGCATTGCTGATCAGGTTGCCCAGCAGCCGGCCGACCCGCAGCGGGCTGCGCAGCCCCAGCCCGATCACCGCCTCGTCGATATCGAGCGCGATCCGGGTCCCGATGCCCTCGGCAATGCCACGCCAGGTTGCAACCAAGCCGTTCAGCATGCTCTCAACCGAGTTCAGCTGGGCGGCACTTTCCGTGGCCCCATCCAGCGACGCAGCCAGATCGGTGAGCAAAAGCACCCCGGCGGCGATGCCGTCGAGATCGTGCGAAACCACATCCGCGCCGTCGCGGCTGCGGGCCAAAATCAGATGGCCCTGCAGTCCTGTCAGCACGTTGCGGATGTCATGAGCAACGAGGCTGGGGGCCAATCCGCCCTCTTCAGGGCCGGGCCATCCCCCGGGGATCGATGAGCTCACCGGGCAAAACTCCTTACACGCAGTCGCTCATCTATAAGTTGATTTTTCCTCTGGCTCAATGCGCTGACCCGAAGAAATCACCCTGTAGAGCTCGAATGCATTTCCTGCAAGCCCAGCACCAGGCCGCGCAATTGTTCGGGATCGGGCGGCAGGCCGCACACGGCATCGAACCGGCCGGGCACCAGAGGCATGCCGATCGCAATTATGATGGCGGTTGGAAACTCGCGGCGAAGCAGTTGGAAGCGGGGCGTCTCATCCTCGCCGCCGGCCTCCATCAGCACCGCTGAGACGCCGTTTTTCGCAGCCTCCGGCGCGGTCTCAAAGATCCGCAGATTGAGCGGCGCGATCGCCGAGCGACAGATCCACTTGACCATTTGCGAGGACGCGTCGATCAGCACCGCATCGGCCTGCGCGACAACGACCGCATCGGCCGGCACCGCGACAGTGATCGCGATGGTTCCATCGTCGCGCGATTCGATCCCGATCCGCCCCTGCATGCGTTCGATGATCAACCGAGCCACCGCGGGCCCCAGCGCATCGGAGGCGAACTGGTCGGCACGCCGGTTCGGCGCGCCCAGCACCAGCTCGGGCAGCCAGTTCGCACCGTCATCGCCATAGCGAAACGAAATCGTCGCGATCAACTCGCTCTGCGCCTCATCGCGCTGGAACTCGATCTTCAGATCGAAGGCGCCGGCGGTTCCGATGATGTAGCTCGACAGGCGCGAGACCGCTTTGCGCAGGCGCTGCTGATCGCCGATAAAGCGCGCCGGCACATCGGGATCGACGCTGATGTCGAGGCTCATCCCCTCACGGCGCATGAAGGCAAGCAGGTCCGCTTTGATCTGGGCGCAGAGCTCGGCCAACAGGAAGGCGCGGCGATCGATATCCTCGCGCGCATCGGCAAGCGAGCTGTAATCCAGCACATCGGTCAGCATCTCGGTCAATTCGCGACCGGAGCGTTCGGCCTGCTCGACAAGCCGAAGCTGCGGGCGCGGCAGGCCCGATTGTTTGACCAGCGAGAGCAGGCCCAGGACGCCGTTGAGCGGCGTGCGCAGCTCGTGGCTCATCATGCTCATGAACCGCGATTTGGCCAGATTGGCGGCATTTGCGTCCTGGGCGAGCGACAGATTGGCCTTTGCAAACTGGCGCAGCCGCCGGTTCTGGCGAAACAGAACCACCATGCCGCCGGCCAACAGCACCAGCGCGCCGGCGGTCAGAAAGATCGTGGTCTGGGCCGAGGTTCGGACATTCTCGCGCACCTCCCGGCGGTTGGATTCCTCGCCATGCAGCACATCAAGGCTCATGTCGCGCAGATTGCGCGCATGCGGCGCGAACACGGTGAGCAAGACGCGCGCCGTTGGGGCATCACCGGGCTTCAGCCCGACAATCCGTGCCTCATGGGCCTGCATATCGGCAAACAGCGCCGCCACCCGGCCTTCGGTGTCATAGGCCGACAGGCGCCGCCCGGCATCGCCCTCGTCAAACAGCAGCACCCGGCTCCACAACACATCGAACCGGCGGTTCACCGCCACCGGACCCGCGTCTGGCGAGCCGGCCGCAAACCCAGCCAGGCTGCCCATGAAGCGCGACAGCTCAAACTCAAGCTGGTTCGCGCTCCAGATGATGTTCTCCTGCGTCGAGCTGCGCAGGGCATTGAAATCTGTACGAAACGCATAGATGCCGCCGCCGAGGACGGCGAGGATCGCAACGGCAACGATGCCGAAGAGAAAATCGACGGGCGCTTTCACCCGGATCACTGTAATTCGATTCGAACCAGCTGCCAGATCAGCCGGTTGTTAAAGATGGGATCCTGAAGCTCGGGGTGATCATCCATCGGATAAATCAGCCAAATCGGCCCCTTTCCGCGCGGCGAGAGCAGCACCCCATCCATCGACATCGCCAGAATCACGTCGTAGCGGATGAACTCGCTCAGATCGATCGTAACACTGTAGTCATTGATCGCCGTCATCTTGGCCTGGGTCGAGGCGCGGTGTCCGATGATCGCCACCACGTCACGGGCCAGCGGGCCGACAAATTCCTTGGTGCCGTCGACGAACTCGTTGGATGTGCGAACGGTCACCTGGGGCAGTTCCATCAGCTCGGCCCGGGTCAGTGTAATGGTCTGCCGGCCTTCAGGCAGCTTTGGGTTGAACAGTGTAAGCAAGGTTTCAGCTTGAACGGGCAAACAAAAGAGAACCAACCCAACAAAAAACGCGAGCGGTCGTGTTATCCACACCAACGCAATGCCTGGAAAATGAAACATGTGCCCTCTCCCCCGATTTGGCAGTCGCTGGTAACCCTGCAAGAACTGCGCCGGTCCCAGCCGGGGCTAAACGCCGGTTCGTTTGCACGATGAATTGAAATACGCAAATCATGGCCGAGGCCGGATGCAAACTGCGCCAAATTCAAGACAATCTTGAGACTGAAAAAGACAGCCGTTTTTCAACCAATGGTCGATTACCCGCTCATTTGGAGGGGTAACCGAGCTCCGTCAAAGCCTGAGAAATCTCGTCGAGAATAACCGGGTCGTCGATGGTCGCCGGCATCTTCCAACTCGCCCCGTCGGCGATCTTGGCCATCACACCGCGCAGGATCTTGCCGGACCGGGTTTTGGGCAACCGCGCGACCACCTTGGCCTCGCGAAATGCAGCCACCGGCCCAATGCGCTCGCGCACCAGCGCCACCGCCTCGCGCACCACATCTTCAGGCGCCCGGTTGGTGCCGGCATTCAGGCACAGAAACCCCAGCGGCAGCTGGCCCTTCAGCGCATCCGCCACCCCGATCACCGCGCATTCGGCCACATCGGGATGGCTGGCCAGCACATCCTCCATCGCGCCGGTCGACAGGCGGTGCCCGGCGACATTGATCACGTCATCGGTGCGCGCCATGATGTAGACATAGCCGTCATCGTCCAGATAGCCGGCATCGCCCGTCTCATAATATCCCGGAAACGTGGCGAGATAGGATTTGCGAAACCGCGCCTCGGCCTGCCACAGCCCCGACAGCGTGCCCGGCGGCAGCGGCATGCGGATGGCGATCGCGCCGAGCTCACCCGGCGCCAGCGGATGCCCGCCTTCGTCGAGCACCTGGATCTCATGGCCCGGCATCGGCCGGCCCGGCGAGCCGTGGCGGACCTTCGCCGCGCCCAGCCCCAGGGGCGTTGCGGCCACCGCCCAGCCGGTTTCGGTCTGCCACCAATGGTCGACGACCGGAACGCCAAGCTTGGCCTCGGCCCAGGCCACCGTGTCAGGGTCGGCCCGCTCGCCCGCCAGAAAAAGCGCGCGCAGACCCGAGAGGTCATAGTCACCAACGAGCTTTCCCTCGGGATCCTCGCGCTTGATGGCCCGAAAGGCGGTGGGTGCCGTGAACAGCGCCTTCACGTCATGATCGCGGATCACCCGCCAGAAGGTGCCGGCATCGGGCGTGCCCACGGGCTTGCCCTCAAACACCACCGAGGTGCAGCCGGCCAGAAGCGGCGCATAGACGATGTAGGAATGCCCCACCACCCAGCCGACATCGGACGCGGCCCAAAACACCTCGCCCGGATCGATGCCATAGACCGCCTTCATGCTCCAGTTCAGCGCCACGGCATGCCCGCCAGAGGGGCGCAGCACGCCCTTGGGCTGGCCGGTGGTGCCGGAGGTGTAGAGGATGTAGAGCGGGTCTTCGGCCGCAACGGGCACGCACTCGACCGGTGCGGCGGTTTCCTGAAAACCGTGCCAGTCGAGATCCCGCCCCGCGACCATCGAGGCCTCGTCCTGCGGGCGCTGCAGGATCACGCAAAACTCGGGGGCATGCGCCGCCTCCTCCAACGCGCCATCAAGCAGGGGCTTGTAGCCAACGATGCGCCCGGGTTCGATCCCGCAGGAGGCGGCGATGATGCATTTTGGCGTGCAATCATCCACCCGCACCGCCAGCTCATGCGCGGCAAACCCGCCAAACACCACCGAATGCACCGCACCCAGCCGCGCGCAGGCGAGCATCGCCTCCACCGCTTCGGGAACCATGGGCATGTAGATGATCACCCGGTCGCCCTTCACGACCCCCTGCGTGGCAAGCGCCCCGGCAAGGCGGGCCACGCGCCCCTGCAGCTCGGC
>JBCBKN010000042.1:0-16548 GCA_038521775.1 Pseudomonadota bacterium
GCAGCGGGTGGATTACTCGCTGGCCCGGCTGGCCCATTACACCGCCACCCTGCCCGAGCATTTCCAGAATTTCGTGCTGTTCACCAATTACCAGTTCTATGTCGACGAGTTTGCCGCCTTCGCGCGCGACGCCCTCGCCGATCCGACCAGCGGCTACCAGGCCTTTGTCGAGCCGGGAAACCGGGTGACCCGGGCCGACGGCTCCACGGGCGAGCTTGCCGAGCGCATGCCGCAAATGCCCGCCTATCACCTGACCCGGGATGGCTGCGACGGGATCACGCTGGTCAATATCGGCGTGGGCCCCTCCAACGCCAAAACCATCACCGACCATATCGCCGTGCTGCGCCCCCGCGCCTGGCTGATGATCGGCCATTGCGCGGGGCTGCGGCATTCGCAATCGCTGGGCGATTATGTGCTGGCCCATGGCTATCTGCGCGAGGACCATGTGCTCGACGATGATCTGCCGACCTGGGTGCCGATCCCGCCCTTGGCCGAGATCCAGGTTGCGCTGCAGGATGCGGTCGCCCAGATCACCGGGCTGCAGGATTATGAGCTGAAGAAGATCATGCGCACCGGCACGGTCGCCACCATCGATGACCGCAATTGGGAGCTGCGCGACCAGTCCGGCCCGGTCTACCGCCTCTCGCTCAGCCGCGCGATCGGGCTCGACATGGAATCGGGCACCATCGCGGCAAACGGCTTTCGCTTCCGCGTGCCCTACGGAACCCTCTTATGCATCTCCGACAAGCCGCTGCATGGCGAGCTCAAACTCCCCGGCATGGCGACCGCCTTTTACAAGCGCCAGGTCGCCCAGCATCTCAGGATCGGGGTGCGGGCGATGGAGCTTCTCAGCCGGATGCCGGATGAGCGCCTGCATTCGCGCAAGCTGCGCAGTTTTGAGGAAACCGCGTTCCTTTGACGCCGCCCTAAACCCAACGCTCCGATCCGGCTGCCGCCCTCAACCCGCCCCCCCTACGCAGCGGGCCGCTTCTTCTTGGTAAAAATACTCCCGCCGGAGGCGTCCCGACCCCGCCGCGTGCGACACCGCCCGACCAGATGCGTCCCCCGCCGGGCCCGCCCCCCAGCGTTACCCACCTCAGCGTTGGCCCAGCACGAAGCGGCGGATCTGCGCGCGGGTCCGCTCGGCCTGGCAGTCATTCATATGCGACCCGTGATCGGCCTCCGGGTCGCAGCCATAGGCGATCAGCGCAACGCCGTCCGGCCAGCGCTCGGTCAGGAAGGCAAGCTCCTGCGGGCGGTTGAACGCATCATCGGTATAGGCATAGACCAGGGCCCGCATCCGCTCTGCGGTCTTCATGTCATCGATCAACCGCGGCTGGGCCTCGGTCAGCCATTCGCGGGTGTCCTCGCGGTCGCGCCGCCCGGCAAAGGCGGGCGCAAAGGCGATGATCCCGCCGATCCGGCCGCCCCACTCCTTGGCCATCATCAGCGCGGTCCAGCCACCCGCGGAATGCCCGGCCAGATAGATCTGATCGGCCGGCACGCCCAAAGCCGTCAGCGCCCGGATGGTGGCGTCGACCTCCTCCATGCGCAGATAGATGTAGCGACCCAAATCCTGCATCCGGGCGCGGACCGCCACCTGCGAGCAGAGGAAATAGATGTGCACGCCATCATCCTCCAGCGCGCGGATGCTGGGCGGCGGGGCATTTCCCTCGGTTGCACAGGCCTCGCGCTGCAGGCTGCTGGTGGTGCCGTGATTCCAGATCACCACCCGGGCCGAGGCCGGATCGGGCAAGCCAATCGGCGGGATCGTCTCATAGGGCTTGTTGCGCTTGGGCTCGGAGCCCTCCAGCGCATCGGTAAAGCCGCTCTCGGTCGATTTGATCTTGCCCTGGCTGATCGGCGGCTGATCCGGGGCAAGATCGGGGTCGGTTTCGGTGACCAGCCCGGTGCCGGTCTGTTGCGCCACGGCCGGCGCAACGGCCCAGACGAGCGCGCCCAGGCACAGCGCGGTCAGGTGAGAGACCCTCACGCCGGTCATGCGTTGAGCTCCCGAAAGCTGCCGCCTGTCTCGGCGAGTTTGCGCAGTTGCGGCGAAACGGTCCAGGAGCCGGGGCTTTCGGCCGCCACCACCTCCATGCTGGCAAGCACCGCCCCCAGCCCGGCCTGATCGGCGGCCTGCATCGGCCCGCCGCGCCAGCGCGGATAGCCATAGCCCAGCATTTCAACGACATCGATGTCGAGCGGCCGCGCGGCCACCCCCTCCTCCAGGATCATGGCGCCCTCATTTGCCATGACGGCCAGCAGCCGCTCGGTGATCTCATCGGCCGGGATCTCGCGGCGGGTGATGCCCAGGCGGGCGGATTCCGCCTCGATCAGCGCCGCGATCTCGGGGTCGGGCACCGGCCGCCGCCCCTCGGGATAGGCATACCAGCCCGCGCCGGTGCGCTGGCCCTCGCGCCCGCTTTCGACCACCAGATCGGCCAGGCGCGAATAGCGGATGGCAGGGTCGCGCTGCGGGGCCAGGCGCTGGCGGCGGGCATAGCCGATCTGATGGCCGGCCATATCCATCATCTCAAAATAGCCCATCGGCCAGCCAAAGGCCTTCATCGCCCCGTCGATATCGGCCGGCAGCGCGCCATCCTCGAGCATGTAAAGCGCGAGCCTGCCATAGGCCGCCAGCACCCGGTTGCCGATAAAGCCGTCGCAGATGCCGCAGAGCACGCCGGTCTTGCCCATCGATTTGGCCAGTGCAAACCCGGTTGCCAGCACGTCGGGCGCGGTGTCGGGGGTGCGCACCACCTCGACCAGCTTCATGATATGGGCGGGCGAGAAGAAATGCAGGCCCAGAATGCGCGCCGGGTTGGGCACATGCCCGGTGAAGCTGCGCGGGTCGATATAGGAGGTGTTGGAGGCCAGGATCGCCGCATCGCCCATGGCGGCGGCCAGCTGCCCGAAGACCTCGGCCTTCACATCGGGGTCCTCGAAAACCGCCTCGATGGCCAGATCGGCCCCAGCCGCGGCAGCATACTCCTCGGTCGTGCTCAGCGCGGCCCGACGCGCCGAGGCCGTCGCGTCGTCGATCAGCCCCCGGCTCAGCGCGGCCTCGATCAGTCCGCCCACCCGCTCGCGCGCGGCCTCTGCGGCGGCCGCATCGCGCTCGATCAGGGTGACGGGAAGCCCGGCCCCCAGCGCCGAGACGGCGATGCCACAGCCCATCAGCCCGCCGCCCACCACCGCGATGCGGCTGAGCGGCCGCGCCTTGGCCCCGGCAATTGCGGCCGGCTTGGCCACCGCACGCTCGGCAAAAAACGCATGGCGCAGCGCCAGCGATTGCGGGTCGCTGAAGAGCGGCATGATGATCGCCCGCTCATGCTTGAGCCCGTCGGCCAGCGGCAATTGATAGGCGCCGCGCACCGCCTCAAGCGCGCGCAGCGGGCTGATCTGCCCCTTGGCCCGGGCGGCCACGCCATCCCAGATCGCGGCCCAGTCGAGCCCCAGATCGGGCATCGGGTCGGGCATCGGGTCGGGCGACATACGGCGCTGCGGCTGCCCGGCGATCTCGGCGCAAAAGGCCAGGCCCGCGCTGCGCAGATCGCCCTCAACGATGCGATCGATGATGCCTTTGCGATGCGCGTCCTCGGCCCCGACCGGCTTGCCGGTGGTCACGATCTCAACCGCGGTTTTGGCATCGGTCACCCGCGGCAAACGCTGCGTGCCGCCGGCGCCGGGGATGATGCCGAGCGCCACCTCCGGCAGCCCGACCCTGGCCGAGGCAAGTGCGAGGCGCCAATGGCAGCCCAGCGCCACCTCCAGCCCACCGCCAAGCGCGGTGCCATGCAGCATCGCCACCCAGGGCACCGGCGCCGCGGCAATATCGTCAACGACCGTGCCCAGCGGCGGCTCGACGCGATCGCTGCCAAACTCGGTGATGTCGGCCCCGGCAATAAAGGTCCGCCCCGCACAGAGCAGCAGCACCGCCTCGACCCCGGCCTCGGGCGTTAGCTCATGCGCGGCCTTGCGCAGCCCGAGCCGAACCGCCTGGCTCAGCGCATTGACCGGCGGGTTGTCGACCGTCACGATTGCGACCGGACCCTCGCGGTCCACCGATACAACCATCGCGCTCTCCCTTGTTCGACCTGCCCGTGTTCGACCTGCCCGTGTTCGCCTTGCCCGCACGATAGGCCGGCAGAGGCAATGCGCAACCCTGCTCTGCGCAGCACGGGGCTGGCCTTCCGGCCGCGTGCGTTGCAGATTTGGATCTCCCCATCGCATGGAAGGATCCCAGATGCGCCCCGATTACACCGGCTCCGATCTCTGCGCGCTGTCGGCCTGCGACCTGGTCGATCTTCTGGCGGCAGGCAAGGTCTCGCCGGCCGAGCTGATCGACGCGGCCCTCGCCCGCCATGCCCAGGTCGACGGGCCGATCAATGCGATGCCGATCCTGTGCGAGGCGCGTGCAAGGGCCCATGCCGCGGCCCTGCCCGAGCCGCGGTTTGACGGGCCGGGGGCGCTGCACGGCCTGCCCGTGGCGATCAAGGATCTGACCGCCGTGGCCGGGGTGCGCTGGACCTGCGGAACCCCGGCCATGGCCGAGACCATTGCCGAGGTCAGCGACCCGCTGGTCGAGCGCATCGAGGCGCGGGGCGGGGTGATTCTGGGCAAGACCAACACGCCCGAAATGGGCGCCGGCGCCAACACCTTCAACGCCGTTCTGGGGCGCACCCGCAATCCCTGGAACACCGCGATGAACCCGGCCGGCTCGTCGGGCGGATCGGCCGCGGCCCTGGCCACGGGCCAGATCTGGCTGGCCGAGGGCTCGGACCATGGCGGCTCGCTGCGCACGCCGGCGGCCTATTGCGGGGTGGTGGGGCTGCGCCCGAGCCCGGGCCGTGCCGGCGGCGCCGGGCCCGACACGGCCTTCATGCTCGAGGGCGTGAACGGCCCGATGGCCCGCACGGTCGAGGATCTCGCGCTTTTTCTCGACACTATGGCCGGGTTCGACCCGCGCCATCCGCTGAGCATCGCGCCGCCGCTGACGCCCTTCCGCGAGGCTGTGCGCGAGGCCCGTCCCCCTGCCCGCATCGCCTTTGCGCCCGATCTGAACGGGTTTGCGCCGGTCGAGCCGGAGGTCCGCGCGCTCCTCACCCAGGCCATGCAGGCCATGGCCGGCACCGGCACCGAGGTGGTGGAGGCCTGCCCCGACCTCTCGGGCCTTTACGAGACCTACACCACCCTGCGCCGGTTCGGCATGGCCGCGGGCTCCGGGCGTCTGCCCGAGGCGGTGCAGGCCGGCTTCAAACCCACGCTGCGCGCCAATATCGACGAGGGCCGTGCGCTGACCAGTGCGGCTCTGGTCGATGCCATGCGCGGGCGCTCGGCGCTCTATCACCGCATGCGGGTCTTTTTGGACAGCCACAGCGTGCTTGCCTGCCCGGTGGTCGGTCTTGCCGCCCGCAAGGCCGAGATCGAGTACCCGACCGAGGTCGATGGCCAGCCCATGGCCGACTATGTCGACTGGCTGCGCTTTGCCTATCTGGCCACGACCACCACCCTGCCTGCGCTCAGCCTGCCGGTGGGGGTGACCGCAAACGGCACGCCCATGGGCGTTCAGCTCATCGGCCCGCCGCGGGGCGAGGCGCTGCTTCTGTCGGTCGCCCGGGTGCTGGAGGAGGCGCTGGGGTTCGGCCACCGCCCCATCGACCCGGTGATCGGCGCATCCGATCCGTGAGCCCGATGCGCCCCCTTGTGGCATGGCAGGTTGGAGCGCACAGCTTTGGGCCTGCCGCGCCAGCATGCTCGCCCGCAGCGCCGATGATCCAGGCTGGGGCGCGTCTGCTGCAGCACGCCTTCGTCACAGGCCCGACAGGCCCCCGCCAGACCGTTGCCCGCGCGACGGCAGCTCGCCAGACCGTTGCTCGCCAGACCTTTACTCGTCCCCCCACAAACGGCCCGTCCACCGGCGGCCCGTCCACCGGCGGCCCGTCCACCGGCGGCCCGTCCGCTGCCCGCCCAACCACAGACGGCCCGGCCACCCCTCCTCCGATCTTCGGCTGATGGGCGCGCCGGATCGTCCTGCCCGGATCGGGGCGCTTGATGCGCTGCGCGGCCTGATCATGGCGCTGATGGCGCTCGATCACACGCGGATCTTCTTTTTCGGCCTTACCCCCAACCCCACCGATCTTGACGCCACAACCCCGGCCCTGTTCGCGACCCGTTGGATCACCCATCTTTGCGCGCCCGGTTTTGTGCTGCTGGCCGGTGTCTCGGCGCGGCTGCAGCATGCGCACCGGCCGAAGGGCCAGCTTGCCCGGCGGCTTGCGCTGCGCGGCGCGATGCTGGTGCTGCTTGAGCTGACGGTGATCAGTTTCGGCTGGATCCCCGACCCGATGCGCAGCTTTGTCCTGCTGCAGGTGATCTGGGCGATCGGCTGGTCGATGATCCTTCTGGCGGGGTTGATCGCGCTCTTGCCCGATCTCTGGATCGGGGCGCTGGGCCTTGCGCTGGCCGCCCTGCATCCGCTTCTCTCCGATGCCGCTTTGGCGGCCGGCCTGCCCGACTGGCTGCGCATCCTTGCGTTTGACGCCAATGCGACCCTCTCGCCCTGGCCGGGCGGCACCTTCATCATCTCCTACCCCGTCCTGCCCTGGGCCGGGGTGATGACCGCGGGCTATGGCCTGGGCCGAGCGGTTCTGAACGCGCCCCAGGGCTGGCCGCGGCAGGCAGCCTGGCTCGGCCTGGCACTGGTGGTGGGCTTTGCCGTCTCACGCGCTGTCGGGCTGGCGCCGGATCCGACCGGTTGGACCCCGGCCGAGGGTATGCTGGCCTTTTTCAACGCCCGGAAATACCCGCCCTCGCCGGCATTTCTGGCCATCACCCTGGGCCTTGTTCTTTTGATCGCCGCCGGTCTGGCACGAATGGGCGAGGGTTTGTGGAGCCGGGCATTGCTACCGCTGGGGGCCGCGCCGCTTTTCTTCTACATCCTCCATCTTTATGCGCTGCGCATTGTGGGGTTGAGTGCGGCGGTCCTGGTCTGGGGGATCGCGCAGATCGGCCCGCCGCCCCTGCGCTCGGCCCCGGAATGGCCGCTTTGGGCGGTCTGGGGGATCTGGGCGGCGGCCCTGCCGGTTCTCTTTTGGCCGACCGCCTGGTTTGCCCGCTACAAGCGCCGGCGCGGCGGCTGGACGGGGTATTTCTGAACGCTCACGGCACCACCACGATATTGCCCGCATGGCGCTTTTCGATGAAGGCGGACTGGGCCTCGCGCAACTCCGCCAGCGGATAGGTCGCGGCCAGACGCGGCGCCAGATCCCCCGCCTCGATCAACGCCACGATCCGCTGCAGCGTGCCGGGCGGCACGACGGTGGAGCCAAAAAAGCTTAGATCGCGCAGATAGAGCGTGCGCAGATCAAGCGGCACGACAGGCCCCGCGATGGCGCCCGAGGTCACATAGCGCCCGCCGCGGGCAAGGCTGTCGATCAGCCCCTCCCAGGCCGGGCCGCCCACGACATCGGCGACCACGTCGATGCGCTCACCCGCCAGCGCCGCGGCCAGATCCTCCGGCGCGCGCGGCAGCACGCGGGCGGCCCCCAGCGCGGCCACGGCCTCCTGCTTGTCGGCGCCGGACATGGCGATGACCCGCGCCCCGCGCAGCCGGGCAAGCTGGACGAGCGCGCCGCCGACCCCGCCCGAGGCGCCGGGGACCAGCACCGTGTCCGACGGCCCCACCGATGCCCGGCTCAGCATGCCCTCGGCCGTGGTGTAGGAGCATGAGAAGGTGGCAAGCTCTGCATCGCTCAGCGGGCTTTCGACCACCGCCGCCCCGCGATGATCGACACTTGTGTACTCGGCAAAGCCGCCATTGAGCTCGGAGCCGAAATAGCGTGCCTTGTCGGGGTTTTCCGGGTCGGTCCAGTCGCGCTGCCAGCCATCGACCATCACCCGTTTGCCGATCAGGGCCGGGTCGACCTCGGCACCGGCCGCGACCACCGCGCCCACCGCATCGGCCCCCTGGATGCGGGGAAAGGCGAGCGGTTTGCCGCCCCAGGAGGGGTCGGCCGCCGCGGCCGCTGCATTCTCCTCGCCCGTCGCGCCGGTCACGGCCTTGGAGTACCAGCCCACCCGCGTGTTCACATCGGTGTTGTTGAGCCCGCAGGCGCCGATCTTGATGAGGATCTCCGACGGGCCGGGCACCGGCCGGGGCCAATCCTCATGCCAGTGATAGCGGTCAAGCCCGCCATGCCCGGTCAGCACCATGGCGCGCATGACGCCGCTCGTTCCCGCATCATGGGCCACGCTCATCCCTCCTCCTCGGCCGCATCGACGCCCTTCACCCAAATCTGATCGACACCGATATGGGCGGCCAGCACATATCCCGCCCCCGTCATAAGCTCACCAATGCGCGGGGTTTCCTCATTGACCTCGATCGACCAGGCATGGATGTCGAACTCGGCAAAGGGAAAGCGCTCCAGCACCGCAAGCTCGCCACCCTCGATGTCGATGGAGAGGTAATCGACCCGGGTCAGCGCGTTCTCGCGCAGAATATCGGCAAGCGGCTTGGCCTCGATCTGGATGACCTCGGCATCGGTGCGCTCATCGGCCTCGATCGCCGCCAGCGCCTGCTGGCCGAGGCTGTCGACGATGCCGCCCATCTGGGTGTAGCCCTTCTTGATGTCGAGAAACGCAACCTCGCCGGGCTCGGGCGCCACGGCAAGCTGCAGGCATGTGGTGTCGCGGGTCTCGGCCACGCGCTCAAAATAGGTGGGCGAGGCTTCCACCAGCAGCCCCGACCAGCCGCGAAACGCCTCGAAGAAAAGCGTGTTGGAGCCGGTGATCCCGTCATAGGCGCCGATTTCGACAAAGATGCCGCCGCGTTTGCGCTGAAAGACCACGCGGTCCAGAAATTCATCCTGCCCGGCCTGGCTGAAATAGCGCTTGGCCTGGCCCAGCATCTGCCAGACCGCCCAGCGGTCCTGGATCACCCGCCCGCGCGCCGGCCCGTCGGCCATCGAGGCAATGGCGTGCCGCATCGCTGTTTCCGCCTCGGCCAGGATCTGCTTTGCCTCCTGCACCGAGGCCCGGGTCGATTTCTCTGCCATCCACCGCCTCCCCGCCCGTTTCGTTCGTTCCGCGCCGTGCCGTCGTGCCGTGCAGTGATGTGACGTGACGGCGGTCACTGCGGATTTGTGTGAACCACCTCACATATCGGGCGTCGCGTAGCAAACCCCTGCGTTCGGTTTTTTTGTCCTAAGGCCGCGACCGATCCCCGTTGCGGCAGGGAGATCACGATGACCAAGCACACGCAGTCAAAGCCGCTTATGATCATTGCCGAGGATATCGAGAGCGAGGCGCTGGCCGCCCCCGGGCCGGTGCCGGCGCATGCGATCGGCAAGCCCAAGCTCATCATCCTCGACGAGCCTGCGGCCGATGAGTTCGTGATCATCAAGATCGGCCACAAGACCGGCGGGATGTATGAGCCGCTTGACGACAGCGCGAAATCGACGGGTCCCGAGCCGGACGACATGCCGTTCCTGATGCCCATTGAGGACGTGTTCTCGTTCTGAGGCCCGCGCCCTTGCCCGGCCCGAACAAACATGCCAGTTGGTCGGCATGGTCGCCCAGCTTGCCTATGCCCAGATGCATGCCGCCTTTTCGCGCTTTCAGGCGGCCCAGGCCGAGCCCGAGGGCGAGCTCGATCATGTCAACGCCTATACGCTTTTGGTTGCCGTCGCCCTGTCGGCCCAGGCCACAGACAAGGGCGTGAACCGCGCCACAGCGGCGCTGTTCAAAACCGTCGACACGCCCCAAAAGATGTTGGAGCTGGGCGAGGACCGGCTGATCGAGCATATCAAGACCATCGGGCTTTACCGCAACAAGGCCAAGAATGTCATCAAGCTCAGCCGGATCCTGGTTGAGGAATACGGGGGCATCGTCCCCTCCTCGCGCGCGGCCCTGCAGGCCCTGCCCGGGGTGGGGCGCAAGACCGCCAATGTGGTGCTCAACATGTGGTTCCGCCTGCCGGCCCAGGCGGTCGACACCCATATCTTCCGGCTGGGCAACCGCGCCGGGCTGGCGGTCGGCAAGACCGTCGAGACGGTCGAACGCGCCATCGAGGATCATGTGCCGGCCGAGTTCCAGCTTCACGCCCATCACTGGATGATCCTGCACGGTCGCTACATATGCACCGCACGTAAACCCCGCTGCGGCGAATGTGTGATCCAGGACATCTGTCAATTTGAGGACAAGACCGCATGAAAGACTTTCAGATCGTCGGCATCGGCAACGCGCTTGTCGATGTGCTTGCCCATATCGAGGACAGCTTTCTGGCCGAAAATGGGGTGGAGAAGGGCATCATGCAGCTCATCGACACCGCCCGCGCGGCCGAGCTTTACGGGCATATGGGGCCGGCGATGGAGATCTCGGGCGGCTCGGGCGCCAACACGATTGCAGGGCTGGCACAGCTGGGAAACCGCGTCGCCTATGTCGGCAAGGTCAAGGACGATCAGCTGGGCGGGATCTTTGCGCATGATCTGCGCGCGATGGGGGCGGTTTACGACACGCCGCTTGCCCCCAAGGACCATGATGCCGAAACCGGGCGCTGCATGGTGCTGGTAAGCCCCGATGGCGAGCGGTCGATGAACACCTATCTGGGCGTGTCGGAGTTTCTGTCGCCCGCCGATATCGACGAGCGCGTCATGGCCAGCGCCGAATGGCTCTACCTGGAAGGCTATCGCTTTGACGGGCCCGACAGCCATGAGGCCTTCTCCAAGGCCATCGCGGCCTGCAAGGGCACGGGCGGGCGGGTCTCGGTCACCTTGTCGGATCCATTTTGCGTGGAGCGGCACCGCGACGCGTTCCGTACCCTGGTGCGCGACGAGATCGACCTGCTGTTTGCCAATGAGCATGAGATCGTGTCGCTCTACCAGACCGGCTCGCTTGACGAGGCCCTGACCGCGGCGGCCGCCGAGGTCGAGACGGTGGCCTGCACGGTCGGCGAGAAAGGCGCGATCCTGATCCGGGGCACGGACCGGCGCGAGGTGCCGGCCGAGGCGGCCGCGGTGGTCGACGCGACCGGGGCGGGCGATCTTTTCGCGGCCGGGTTCTTTCACGGCCTGGCAGCGGGGCGCGATCTTGCCGATTGCGGGCGGATGGGCTGCATCGCCGCGGGCGAGATCATCGGGCATATCGGCGCCCGGCCCGAGGCCGATCTGACGGCGATGTTCCGGCAGGCCGGGCTCTGAGCGTGGCCTTTCGCCGCAACTTGCGGTAGACTTCGGCCCCCAACCCAAGGGAGGCGCGCATGGCAACCCGGCCCCGTCATCAGATGAAGAACCTCGACCGTGCCAAGGACCGCACGGCGGATCGGGCCGACAGCAAGAAAAAGGTGGGCCAGCAGGCCGCGCGCGACCGCGCGGGCATCAGCGGGCGCGGCGGGGGTCTTGCTTCCTGGAAGCGGCTCAAGGCCCAGCATGACACGCTGCGCAAGAGCTATCTGGCGATCAAGGCGATCCTTGAGGGCGCCGATGAGGAGCGCAAGCGCAAGGATGACGTCGCCAAGGCCCTCGCCAAGGTCATCAAGGCCGCGGGCGAGCTTTTGAAAGATGCGCAAAAGGACGTCAAAAGCGGCACGCTGCAGACCACCCCGCCGCTGGACAAGCAGCTGCAGGGCATGAAGACCCAGATCGACGGGCTCAACGGTCTGATGATCGTGATGGCCTTCCTCGCGACTTATTTCGCGCAAAAGCTGAAATAGCCGCCGCCGCGCCTAGTTGGCGAATTTGGCGTGCAGCCGGTCGAGATCGATCTGCGAGGTCGGACCGCCCGATCCCGGGTTCAGGTCATAGCCGAACAGGTTGAAATCCCGCCGGTAGATCTCGTGCATCAGATGAATGGCCAGATCGTCGAAATAGGCCTCGACCGGATGGGCGCGTTTTGGCCCGTGCCCTTGGGATTCGTTGAAGCGCGGCATCTCTGCAATCACCACCCGATGCGGCGTTTCGACCGCGTCAAAGACATCCTGCAGCCCCTTGGTCAGATCCTCGGTGGCAAAAACCGCGTTGTAGCGCCCGCCTCCCGAGATCAGGGTCGAGACATGGCCCGCGCAGGCCGACCAGTGGATGTCGGGATCCATCGGCCTGCGGTACCGGATGGTGTCGCGCGCAAACAGCAAGAACCGCCGGAACATGGCGATCTGGTCGAACTCGCCCTCGACCGACACCCCATAGCGCGCCAAAAGCGGTGTCAGAAACCGGCCGCGATAACGGTTGCCGTTGCGCTGGATGCCGCAGATCTTGTCGAAAAAGCACGACAGAATGCGGGTATAGGGGTTTCGCACGCAGGTGAAACTGGTCAGGTTCTGCGCGCTGGCCCGCTCCTCGATCCGCGGCTGGCTCGCCTCAAGCGCCCATTTGTGCAGCCCTTCGGTGGCATCGTGGATGTCGCCATCAAAGAAATGACCATGGTCCGAGAAATACATCGCCTGACCGATGGTTGAGCAGGCGCATTTCGGCACAACCCGATAGAGAAACGTCTCACTCTGGGTCATCCAGACACCGGGAAAGGCCATTTACGCATCCTCCAGCCCGGATCTAGTCAGCATGCCGGGGCGCAGTGTCAAGCCGCAAGCCGAGCCTTTACAGGCGCACCTGCGGGCCGCTAAATCCGCGATGCGGTGCGGGGCGCTGGCAAGATCTGTCCGCTGGCCACTGAATTGACGGCACAAAATACAATGACGCAGATCGCCTATCTGATCCTGGCCCACAAGGATGCCGACGGTTTGGCCGAGCGTGCGCGCATGCTGGCGCAGTTTGGCGACGCGGTCGCGATCCATTTCGACCGCAACGCCCCGCCCTCGGCCTTCAGCCGGCTGCAGAGCGCGCTGGCCGGCACCGCGCGGGTCGCCTTTGCCCCCCGCGTGCGCTGTGGATGGGGGGAATGGTCGCTGGTTCAGGCCACGCTCAACCTGCTGCGCACAGCACTCGAGACCTTTCCCGAGGCCACCCATTTCTACCTCCTCTCCGGCGATTGCACGCCCATCAAGCCCCGCGCGCATATCGCCCAGCTTCTGGGTGCCGTCGATCGTGACTTTATCGAGCATAAAGATTTCCTGGAGAGCGACTGGATCAGAACCGGCTTGAAGGAAGAGCGTCTGATCTATCGCCATTATGTGAACGAACGCAAAAACAAGCGGCTCTTCTATGCGTTGATGCATGCGCAGCGGCGCCTGGGACTGGCCCGCGCCGCACCGCGCGGCCTGCGCATCCAGATCGGCTCGCAATGGTGGGTGCTGCGCCGCAAAACGGCGCTGCGGGTCCTAGACTATGCCGACACGCACCGGTCCGTGCTGCGCTTTTTTCGCACGACCTGGATCCCCGACGAGATCTTCTTTCAGACCATCGTTGCGCATCTCACGCCCCGCTCCGAGCTCGAAAACCGTCCGCTGACCTTCTTTGCCTTCTCCGATTATGGTCTGCCCATGGTTCTTTACGACGATCATGCCGATCTGTTGGAGCGTGAGGGGCATCTTTTTGCCCGCAAGGTGGCGTCCGGCGCCGACGGGCTGCGCCGGCGCATGGCCGAGATCTATGCCGCACCGGCCGACACGGCCGCCGACGGGGTCGATCTGCGGCGGCTTTTTGGCTATTTCACCTGGCTCGGGCGGCATGGGCGCCGCGGCGCGCCGCGGATTTGGGAGGCCGGGCGCGATATCGGCGACGGGCGCCGGGTCGGTGTGGTGCTGTGCAAGGATTGGGATCTGGGCAAGCGGTTTGTCGCGCAGGCAAACGGGTTCATGCCCGCCTTTGGCTATCTCTTCGATGAGGAGGTGGCGGGCCTGCCGCCGCTGGGCGGGCTCTCGCAGCCGCGGGCCAAGCGCCGTCTGCACCGCCGCGCCTTTCTGCACCTGCTTTTTTCGGCGCTGAACACCGATCAGCTGATCTTCTGCCTCGATCCGGGGCAGACCGACATCCTCGACGATCTCGCCCGCGACCCGTGCCAGGTCTGGACGCTGGAGCTTGCCACCCCGCTCACCGATGCCTTCATGACCGCCCATGCAAGGCGCATCGGGCTGATGCCGGAGCATGGATCCGGTGCCAAGACCCGCGACGTTATCGGCGCGCTGCGCAACCAGATTGCGCTGGAACGCCAGGCGGTGGCGACGAACCCGGGGCTTGTGCATCGAAGCATTTGCCCGCAGACCGACCCTGCCGAGACGGTTGCGCAGGTGGCCGCGTTTCTGGATGTCGGCGCAGACCAGCTCGACGGGCGGTTCGACGCCACCCGGATCTTTGCCTAAGCGGAGCAGCCAATGCCCTATACCTACGATCCCCAGAATGTGTTCGCGAAAATCCTGCGCGGCGAGATCCCCAACAAAACCGCGCTGGAGACCGATCACAGCCTGGCCTTTGAGGATATTGCCCCGCAGGCACCCTGCCATGTGCTCGTCATCCCCAAGGGCGCCTATGTGAACGCCGATGACTTTGCGGCCCGGGCGAGCGATGCCGAGATCCTCGATTTCACGCGCGCGGTCGGCGCGGTCTGCCAGGCGGCGGGCGTCACCCCGGATGGCGGCGGCGGTGGCTATCGCTTGATCGCGAATTCCGGCGAGGCGGCTGTGCAAGAGGTGCCGCATTACCATGTCCATGTCCTCGGTGGCCGGCCGCTGGGCCGTATGCTGGCCCGGGCCGATGGCTGAGGGCACGCCCGAGACGCCACCGCTGCCGGTTGCCGTGGCCGGTGTGTCCGGCCGCATGGGGCAGATGCTGGTGGCCGCCATTGACGCCGATCCCAAAACCCGTCTTGCCGGGGTTACCGAGCGGCCCGGCCATGCCTGGATCGGGGCGGATCTTGGCACCTGCCTCGATGCGCCGCCGCGCGGGCTGACGGTGACCAGCGATCCCGCCGAGGTGCTTTTGACCGCCCGCGCGCTGATCGATTTCACCGCGCCGGCCGCGACCTTCGCCCATGCCCGGCTGGCCGCCCAGGCCCGCGCGGTGCATGTCATCGGCACCACCGGGTTTACGGCCGATGAGCTGGCGCGGCTTGGCCCCGCCGCGCGCCATGCCGTGATCGTGCGGGCCGGCAATATGAGCCTGGGCGTGAATGTGCTGACCCGGCTGACCCGCCAGCTCGCCCAGGCGCTCGGCCCCGAATTCGACATCGAGATTGTCGAGATGCATCACCGCCACAAGGTCGATGCGCCCTCGGGCACCGCGCTGATGCTGGCCGAGGCTGCGGCCGAGGGGCGTGGCGTTGGGTTGGAGGAGATGGCCGATCGCGGTCGGGACGGGCAGACCGGCGCAAGGCGGGAGGGGGCGATCGGGCTTGCCGCGCTGCGTGGCGGCGATGTGGTGGGCGAGCATGATGTGGTCTTTGCCGGCGCGGGCGAGCGCATCGTGCTGCGCCATATCGCGACCGACCGGCAGATCTTTGCCCGCGGTGCGGTCCGAGCCGCGCTGTGGGGGCAGGATCAACCACCGGGCGAGTACGACATGATCGACGTTCTCGGCCTGGCCTAGGGCCCCGCCGCCAAAGCCACCATGTCTTGAAGAGCACCGGCACCCGCCGGGTGCTGGACGGTTCTGCGCGTCCCGATGGGTGCTGATCGGTTCGGTGCGCCGGCACCCGCTGGGTGCTGGACGGTGCCGCCTGGCCTATTCGGCAGCGCCGGGGTTTCCGCCCATCCGCTGATGCCGCAGCGCGCGCACGTCAAGCTCATCGTCATACATTCCATAGCGGCGCAGGTCGCTGATCACCGAACGCTCCTCACGGGCCTTTTCCTCATGCGCGCAATAGGCCAAGGCAAACACCACATAGGTGTTGAAATAGCCCATGATCAGCACGACGCCCATGATCCCCAGCCCGACCGAGGGCAGGATCTGGTCGCCCGAGAGATTGCTGACCGCCGTGCCGATGGCCGTGGCGGTAAAGAGCAGCCCGACCAGCGCGCCATTGACCATCATGGTTGCGATAATATGCCAGAATTTCGCGCCCGGCGCGTGGATCGGCAGATGGCCCGGCGGGGTGGCCGAGGCGCTGGCCGCACCGGAGGCGATGGAGACCCCGAAGGCGCACAGGATCACCGGATAGATGTAGGGCAGGACCACGAAGATATTGATCAGCACCGTCAGCTTGACCGGCAGCGACCCCTGGGCGAGCGCCATCATCGAGTCGAGTTCCTCCACCTGGCGCGGATCGAAGAGACCGATGATCAGGAAGTTCGGGTCGATGCCGTAATAGATCCCGAAGGCGACCAAAGCGGCGAGCACGAAAGCGATCTTCAGCGGCAAAAGCGTGTCGAGGAAAAAGTGCCGGAACACCGCCTTGACGGTGTTCATGAATTCCGGCTCGCCGGTCAGCCCATAGGAGCGAATGACCGCGCGCATCGCATTGACGTTCAGATAGGCGATGGTGACGAAAAAGACCGGCACGAACAGCAGCATGGTGAGCGGTTCGCGGTCGCGCGTTGCGTAATAGGTCGCGATTGCCAGCGGAATGGTGATGTGCAGCGTGCCCACGATGGCCAGCGCCAGGAAGTACCAACTCCGGATCACAAACAGGTGGATACCCATAACACCCTCGATCTGACCA
>JBCBKN010000043.1:0-16435 GCA_038521775.1 Pseudomonadota bacterium
CGGGCCGGGGCCGCGCCCTGCCCCGATCTATCCGCGCCCGCCCAATGCCGATCTGCCGGCGGAGCCGCCGCCAGCCCTGTTGCCGTGACGGGGTCGCCATGATGGCGCGAAGGCCGGCGCGATTATGACGGGGCTGGCATGGCCGAGGCTGGCATGACGGGGCCGGCATGACGGGGCTGGCATGACACCGGCAGAAATGGCCGCGCTGCATGCGCGCTGCTTCACGCAGGCCCCGCCCCCCTGGTCGGAAGCGGCCTTTGCCGAGGCGCTGGCCGCCCCGGGCGCTCTGGCGCTGACCCGGCCCGGCGCCTGTCTGATCGCGCGGGTGATGGGGCCGGAGGCCGAGCTCTTGACCCTTGCGGTCGACCCAGACCAGCGCCGGCGCGGTCTGGGTGCCGCCCTGATTGCAGAATTCCACAGCCATGCCAGCGCGGCCGGAGCCGAGGAGGCGTTTCTGGAGGTCGTGCGCACAAACCATGCCGCCCGCGCCCTTTACGAGGCGGCGGGATATGTCAGTGTCGGCAGCCGCCCGGGCTATTATGCCGGGACGGATGCGCTGATCTTGCGAAAGAGCCTGAACGGGGCCTAGAAAACGCGGGCCCCGTAGAAGCGGGCCCAGAAGATTTGGGCCTAGAGGTCGAAGCCTTCGTATTTCTTCTTGAATTTCGAGACGCGCCCGCCGGTGTCCATCAGCTTATGCCCGCCCCCGGTCCAGGCCGGATGGGTGGTGGGGTCGATCTCCAGCGTCAGCGTGTCGCCCTCCGCGCCCCAGGTGGAGCGGGTCTCATATGTCGTGCCATCGGTCATCTTCACCGTGATGCGGTGATAGGTCGGATGGATGTCCTTTTTCATCGCGCGCGTCCTTGCCCTGGCCCCCTGGGGCCGATTGCGGGACTGATCCGGGCGCGGCCCAACCCGGGACCCGGTCGCCCCGCCTGTCAACGGGAAGCGGCTGGGTAGTCGAAAAGCCCCGCCCGGGCAAGCACTAACCGTGCAGATCCGAGACGCGATAGGCCGATTTGGCCAGCCAGTCGGGATGCGGCTCGGCGCCCCAGCCCGGCGCATCGGTGACCGTCGCGTGGCCCTCCTCGATCGCATAGGGCGAGGCGACAAAGAGCCCCTCCTGCCAGGGATAGTAATCCGGCCCCTCGATCGAGAACTCCAGATAGGGCCCGGCATTGGGAATGGCGCGCAACAGATGCATGGTAAAGAGCGTGACCATGGAGAGGTTGGCGCAATGCGGGGTGACCGGCAGGCCGGCCGCCTGGGCCATGCGCACCACCCGCAGCGTGCGCGCAATGCCGCCCAGATAGCAGATGTCGGGCTGGGCCACATCGACCGCGCGCATCTCGATCATCCGCGCCCAGGTGGGCAGATCGCAATCCTGCTCGCCCCCCGCCACATCGATGGAGAGCGCGCGGGTCACCTCGGCGGTCTGGGCAAGCTCCCAATAGGGGCAGGGCTCTTCGAAATGGGCATAGCCCTCGCCCTCCAGCATGCGGCCAACCTCGATGGCGCGCGGCGGGGCATAGCAGGAATTGGCGTCAATCATCAGCGCGGCCTCGGGCAGGGCGCGGCGCATGGTGGGGATGATCTCCTCGGTCCGGCCGGGCCATTCGTCGCGGCCCCGGCCGACCTCGGCCCCGGCGCGCACCTTGAAGGCGGTGAAACCCTGCTCACCGGCCAGGCGGGTGAGCCGTTCGGCCTCGGCTGCCGGCGTGATGTCGCGCTTCATCGAGGAGGCATAGGCGCGGATCTTCCCCGGGCTGCCGCCCAGAAGGCTCGCCACCGGCAGGCCGGCGACGCGGCCGCGCAGATCCCAGATCGCGGTGTCGAGCCCGGCCAGCGCCCGGCGCAGATAGGAGCCGGGGAATTTATGCTCGCGCTCGGTGACCAGATCGAGGAGGTCGTCGAGATCGGCGCTGTCTTGACCCAGCACCCAGGGCGCGACCTGACGGTGCAAGACCTGTGCGGTGATATCGGCATGATAGGTCGAGACCTGGCCCCAGCCGAAGGATCCATCCTCGGCGGTGACCCGCACAAAACCGACGAGCTCAGTGGCAAAGCTCTCGATCCGGGTCAGGCGCATTTGGCGTCCTCCTGCATCAGATCGGCGGCGCGCTCGGCCAGCATGATCACCGGGGCGTTGAGATTGCCCGAGGTGATGTTGGGAAAGGCCGAGGCATCGATGACGCGCAGCCCGTCCACCCCATGCACCCGCAGGCGGTGATCGAGCACGCTGGTCTGCGCGTCCGGGCCCATGCGCGCGGTGCAGCAGGGGTGAAACACGGTCCAGGCCGAGCGTTCGACGAAATCGCGGAACGCCTCGTCGGAGGTGACATCCGGTCCCGGGGAGATTTCCTCGGCGATGATTTCTGCCAGCGGATCCTGGGCGGCCAGATCGCGCAGCATGCGCAGGGCGTGAATGGCATCGTCGAGATCGGTGTTGGTGTCAAAATAATTGGGCTCGATCACCGGCGCGTCCTGCGGGTCATTGCTGCGGATGGTGATGCGCCCCTCGCTGGTCGGGCGGCAGGCGCTGACGCCCAGCAGGAACCCCGGGAACGGGTCGGGCGAGAGCATCGGGCGTTTGCCCGGCGGGGCGCGCAGATAGCTGACCGGCGAGAAGTAAAGCTGCATGTCAGGCACGGTCAGCCCGGGGCGCGAGCGCACAAAGCCGCCCGCCTGGTTGACCGAAAGCGAGAGCGGCCCGCGGCGGGTGGCAAGATATTGCACCCCCACCCGCATGCGCCCCAGCCAGGGCCGCAGCACCTGGTTGAGCGTGGGCACAGTGGCGCGGTAGTGATAATCCACGCCGACATGGTCCTGCAGATGCGCGCCGACCTTGGGCAGATCGCGGATCACCTCGATGCCCTTGGCGCGCAGCGTTTCAGCCGGCCCGAGGCCGGAGAGCATCAGGATCTGCGGGCTGTTCACCGCGCCGGCCGAGAGCACCACCTCGCGCCGCGCCCGGGCGGTGACACGGCGGCCATTGAGCAGAAACGTCACCCCGGTGGCGCGTCCGCCCTTGAGCTCGATCCGCTCGACATGCGCGCGGGTGATGAGGGTGAGATTGCCGCGATGCATGGCCGGGCGCAGATAGCAGCGTGCCGCCGAGGCGCGGGTGCCGCGATGCGTGGTGATCTGATAGATCGCCGCACCCTCGTTGTCGGGCCCGTTGTAATCCTCGGTGCGGCCCAGCCCCTGCGCTTCGGCGGCCGCCAGGTAGCGGTCGCAGAGCGGGTGCACCTCGCCCGCGATGTCGGAGACATGCAAAGGCCCGTCGCGGCCGCGCGAGGGGTGCCGGGGCCCCGACCAGCATTCCATTCGGCGAAACACCGGCTCGACATCGGCCCAGCCCCAGCCGGTGGCGCCGGCGGCTTCCCAATCGTCGAAATCCGACGGGTGGCCGCGGACATAGACCATGGCGTTGATCGAGGAAGAGCCCCCGATCACCTTGCCGCGCGGCCAGTAGCTGGGACGGCCGCCCAGGCCAGGCACGGGTTCCGAGAGGTATTTCCAGTTGATCCGGCCATCGTAATAGGCCTTGCCATAGCCGATGGGCATGCGGATCCAGGGGCTCAGATCGTGCCCGCCTGCCTCCAGCACCAGCACGCGAGCCTTTGGATCTTCCGACAGACGATTGGCCATGACCGAGCCGGCAGAGCCTGCTCCGATGACGATATAGTCGTAGATCTGCATGGCGCCTCTCATCCAGCCTTGCTGCACAGGCGGTTGCGGCGGTGCATGTGTCAAGCCCCGATGCGGCGCATCCCTGGCCAGCGCTGTCGCGGGTAGGCCGGGTTGGATTTGAGTATTTTTGCCAAGAAGAAGGGGCGGGGGTGGCGCTTTGCCCTGGAAGCGGTTTCTGTGAGGGCCGGAATGCGGGGCTTGCAGGGGGGAGGCAGGCATGAAGCTGGCTGGGCTTGAGGTCTTTGTGGTCGGCAACCCGCCGCCGCGGCGGGGCGGGCGGTACTTCATTCTGCTGCGGCTGTCGACGGCCTGCGGCGTGACCGGCATTGGGGAGGTCTATGTGGCGAGCTTCGGCCCCAGCGTGGTTGAAGCGATGATCGGGGATGTTTTCGGGCGCCATTTCGAAGGCGCCGACCCGCACCGGATCTCGGATCTGTGGCGCCGCGTCTATGGCCAGGGCTATTCGGCGCGGCCCGACCCGTCACTGATCGGCGTTTTGTCGGGGCTGGAGATGGCCTGCTGGGACATTGTGGGCAAGAGCGCGGGCAAACCGGTCTATGATCTGCTGGGCGGGCGCTGTCGCGAGGGTTTGCGCGCCTACACCTATATCTATCCCGGCGCGGGCGGCGACAGCCATCCACCGGCGGGCGCGCCTTCGGTCTACACCGATCCCGACATGGCCGCCGAGCGGGCCGCGGCCTATGTCGCGCAAGGCTTCACGGCGCTGAAATTCGACCCTGCCGGGCCCTACACGGTCTATGACGGACATCAGCCCTCGCTGGCCGATCTCGACCGGTCGGAGGCATTTTGCAGGCGTCTGCGCGAGGCGGTGGGCGATCGCGCCGATCTGTTGTTCGGCACGCATGGCCAGTTCACGGTGTCGGGCGCCCGGCGCATGGCGCGGAGGATCGAGCCCTATGAGCCGCTTTGGTTCGAAGAGCCGATCCCCCCCGAAAGCCCCGAGGCTATGGCCCAGGTTGCACGATCGACCTCGGTGCCGATCGCCACGGGCGAGCGTCTAGTCACTGCGCATGAGTTTGCCCGGGTGCTGGCCTGCAGCGCTGCGGCGATCCTGCAGCCCAATCTGGGGCGCGTCGGCGGCATCCTCGAGGCCCGCAAAATCGCGGCGATGGCCGAGCCCCACCAGGCCCAGATCGCGCCCCATCTTTACAACGGCCCGGTGGGGGCGCTTGCCAATATCCAGCTTGCCGCCGGCATTCCCAACTTCCTGGTGCTGGAGAGCATCGAGAACTTTGGCGGGTTTCACGCCGACCTGCTCACCACCCCGATCCGGGTCGAGGAGGGCTTCGTCATCCCCTCGGGCGAGCCTGGTCTGGGCAGCGACATCGACACCGCGGTCGCCTGCGCCAATCCCTGGAGGGGTGCCGATCTGCATCTCGACATGCAGCGCACGCCGCTTCCCTGACCCAGCCGGCCCCTTAACCCCCTTTTTCCCCGCCGGAGCTTTCTTCTTGGTGCAAATACTCCGGGGTCCGGGGCAGCGCCCCGGGGCATCCGCCAGCGCCTCAGCGGCCGGCCTGGCGCGCCAAGAACGGCCCGAGATGGCCCAGGACCAGTTCGGCCACGCCACCGTCAAGGTCATGACCCATGCCCGGGACCTCGACAAATTCCGACCCCGGCACCCGTGCGGCAATGTCGCGCCCGTGATCGACCGGCAGCAGCCTGTCGCTGTCGCCATGGATCACCAGCACCGGCAGGCGAACCTCGCTCAGCCGTGCAGCCCAGCCGGCGCTGGCCATGATCGCGCGATACTGCCGGGCCACCCCATCGGGGCAGTGACATCGGTCATAGGCCCGGCCGATCAGCGCGCGCCGTTCCTCCGCATCGAAGGGAAAGCCGGGATTGTCCCAATACCGGTCAGCCGCCAGCGTATATTCGATATAGGCGGCCCGCTCGCCGGGCGGGCGCTCCAAGAGCTTTGCGGTCACGCCCGGATCCCGCTCGGACAGCCCCTCGGCCAGGGATGACGACATCACAATCGTGGCACTGAGCAACCGCGCGGATGCCCGCAGCGCCAGCTCCTGCACAATCATCCCGCCCATCGAAATCCCGAACACATGCGCCCGCGCAATCTCCAATGCATCGAGCACCCCAACCGCATCCGCCGCCAAATCCGAGAGCCGATAATCCGGCGCCGCGTCCATCTTCTCCGAGAGGCCCGTGTCGCGATTGTCGAAGGTCACAACCCGAAACCCGGCCGCGACCAGCCCGTTAATCAGCGCCGGCGGCCAATGGATAAGCTGCGATCCCAGACCCCGGATCAACAGAACCGCGTCAGCCGCAGCCGGGCCGTGAACCTCGACCTCGATCGCAATGCCATTTGCGGTGATTTGCGCCATCTGATCCTCCCTGCCGGCGCGATCCTAGGGCCGATGCGGGCCAGGTCACAAGCGCCGGGCCAAGCGCCGGGCCACAAGCGCCGGGCCACAGGCGCCGGGCCAAGGCTTGCCACAGGTCTGCCATCGGTTAATCTGGCGCCGACGCGACAGGGACCGCGCAAAAACGACAGGGAGACTTCCATGGACGAGCTGACCTATCTGGGCCGCAAGGTGGCCATGGGCGCCATCACGCGACGCCACTTCCTCGGCCGGGCCAGCGCCCTCGGCCTCACCGCGGCCGCGGCCAACACTGCGCTCTCGCAGGCCGTGCTGGCCGCCGGCCCGCAAAAGGGCGGCACCATCAAGCTTGGCCTGCAGGGCGGCTCGGCCACCGACAGCCTGGATCCGGCCCTGGCCACAAACCAGGTCGCGCTGATGGTCACCCGGCTCTGGGGCGAGCCTCTGGTCGAGCTTTCCGACGATGGCGGCCTCGTGGGCAAGGTTGCCGAAAGCTATGAGGGCTCGGACGATGCCAGCGTCTGGACCTTCAAGATCCGCGCCGGCATCACCTTCTCCAACGGTCAGCCGGTGACGGCCGAGGACGCTGCCGCCTCGCTGATGCGCCATGCGGGCGAGGAATCGAAATCCGGCGCGCTGGGCATCATGCGCGGCGTGAAGGCCGTGCGCACCGAGGGCGACAGCGTGGTCGTCGAGCTTGACGGCCCGAATGCCGACCTGCCCTATCTGATGGCCGATTATCACCTGATCGTGCAGCCCGGCGGCGGGGTCGACGCGCCCGATGCCGGCATCGGCACCGGCCCCTACATCATGAAGGACGTCGATATGGGCGTCCGCTTCGTGGCCGAAAAGAACCCCAATTACTGGGGCGATCTGGGCAATGCCGGCACCATCGAGCTTCTGGTCATCAACGACAACACCGCCCGGGTCTCGGCGCTGCAATCGGGCCAGGTCGATATGATCGACCGGGTGCCGCCGCGCGTGGCCGGGCTGGTTGCCCGCGCCCCCTCGATCACCGTGCACCAGACCTCGGGCCCCGGGCATTACGTCTTCATCGCCCACACCAACACCGCGCCCTTTGACAACAACGACCTGCGGCTGGCGCTGAAATACGGCATCAACCGGCAGGAGATGGTCGACAAGATCCTCTTTGGCTATGGCTCGGTGGGCAATGACACGCCGATCAATCCCTCCTACCCGTTCTTTACCGAGTTCGAGCAGCGCGAATACGATCCCGAGCGCGCGGCCGAGCATTTCAAGAAATCGGGTCATGAGGGGCCGGTCCTGCTGCGCACCTCCGACAATTCCTTCCCCGGCGCGCCGGATGCGGCAGCACTCTTTCAGCAATCGCTGGCTGCGGCCGGCATCCCGCTGGAGATCAAGCGCGAGCCCAATGACGGCTATTGGTCCGAGGTGTGGAACAAGCAGCCCTTCTGCACCAGCTATTGGGGCGGCCGCCCGACCCAGGATCAGATGTTCACCACCGCCTATCTGTCGACGGCCGACTGGAACGACACGCGGTTCAACAGCCCGCAATTTGACCAGCTTCTGATCGCGGCCCGGGCCGAGCAGGACGTGGCCACGCGCACCCAGATGTATGCCGATATGGGCACCCTGCTGCGCGACACGGGCGGTCTGATCTGCCCGATGTTCAACGACTTCATCGACGCCTCGACGGAGCGCGTTGCCGGCTGGGTCGATGACACGGCAGGCTATGCGCTGATGAACAGCTACGCCCCGCATCGGATGTGGGTGGCGGCCTGATCATGCCGCCTATTCTGAGACTGCTGGTCCAGCGCATTGCGCTGGGCCTGCTCCTCCTGTTTGCCGCATCGGTGCTGATCTTTTTGGGCACCATGATCTTGCCCGGCGATGTTGCGCAATCGATCCTCGGACAATCCGCCACCCCCGAAGCGCTGGCCAATCTGCGCCGCGATCTGGGGCTGAACGACCCGCCGGTTGAGCGTTATTTCAACTGGCTTTTCGGCGCGCTGCAGGGCGATCTGGGCACGGCGCTGACCTCGGGTCAGAGCATTTCCGAGGCCATTGGCAAGCGCATGTCGAACACGCTGTTCCTGGCCTTTTGGGCGGCGGTGGTCTCGGTGCCGCTGGCCATCCTGCTGGGGCTGCTCGCGGTGCGCTATCGCGACGGATGGCCCGACAAGCTGATCTCGGGCGCCACGCTGGCCTCGATCTCGGTGCCCGAATTCGTCATCGGCTATATCGTGATGTTCTATATCGGCGTGCAGTTGAAATATTTCCCCACCGTCTCGACCGTCTATGACGGCATGGGCTTTTGGGATCGGATGAATGTCATCGCCCTGCCGGTGCTGGTGCTGACCCTGGTGGTGCTGGCGCATATGATGCGCATGACCCGGGCGGCGATCCTCAATGTGATGCAATCGGCCTATATCGAAACCGCCGAGCTTAAGGGGCTGTCGGGCTTTACCGTCATCTGGCGCCATGCCTTCCCCAATTCCATCGCGCCCATCGTGAATGTGGTGATGCTCAACCTGGCCTATCTGGTGGTCGGGGTGGTCGTGATCGAGGTGGTCTTCGTTTATCCCGGCATGGGGCAATACCTGGTCGACCATGTCTCCAAACGCGATGTGCCGGTGGTCCAGGCCTGCGGGCTGATCTTTGCGGCCATCTATATCGGGCTCAACCTGATCGCCGATCTGGTCTCGATCCTGGCGAACCCCCGGCTGAGGCATCCAAGATGAAGATCCCTGGCAGCGCCCTGATCGGGCTGTTCTTTACCTTCCTCTTCTTCTTCGTCGCGATCTTTGCCGATTTCATCGCGCCGTATGGGCTGGGCGAAGCGGTGAGCACGCCGTGGGAAGAATCCTCGACCAAGCATTGGCTGGGCACCGACAATATCGGGCGCGATCTGCTCAGCCGGATGATCTATGGCGCGCAGACGACGATCTTCATCGCCACGGCCGCGACGCTTCTGTCGTTTTCCACCGGGGCGATCCTGGGCTTTACCGCCGCGGTGGCGGGCGGCTGGACCGATCAGATCCTGTCGCGCTTCATCGATCTGGTGATCTCGCTGCCCACGCTGATCTTTGCGCTGGTGGTGCTGTCGGTCATGCCGGTCACCATTCCGGTGCTGATCGTGGTGATGGGGTTTCTCGACAGCACGCGGGTCTTTCGATTGTCCCGCGCCGTGGCCGTCGACATCAATGTGATGGATTATGTCGAGGCCGCGCGGCTGCGGGGTGAGAAGATCGGCTGGATCATCTTTCGCGAGATCCTGCCCAATGCGCTCAGCCCGCTGGTCGCCGAAATGGGGCTGCGCTTCATCTTCATGGTGCTTTTCGTCTCGACCCTATCCTTCCTGGGGCTGGGCGTGCAGCCGCCGCAGGCCGATTGGGGCGGCATCGTGAAGGAAAACAGCGAGGGGATCGTTTATGGCATCCCCGCCGCGCTGCTGCCGGCCTTTGCGATCGCTGCGCTCGCCATCTCCGTCAATCTTGTGGCCGACTGGATCCTCAACCGGACCACCTCGCTGAAAGGGGGCCGCGGTGGCTGATCTGGCAAAAAACGGTGAAACGCTGCTCGATGTGCGCGATCTGAAGATCGGCGCCACGGTCTATCCGCCGGGGGAACCGGCCAAGGATATCGAGATCGTGCATGGCGTGAGCTTCACGCTTGAACGTGGCAAGGTGCTGGGGCTGATCGGCGAATCCGGGGCCGGCAAATCGACCATCGGGCTTGCCTCGATGGCCTATGGCCGCGGCGGGGTGCGCATCACCGGGGGCGAGGTGCGCCTGGCCGGGCGCGATATCTTGCGTGAGCGGATGGGGGGCCTGCGCGCCCTGCGCGGGGCCGAGGTGACCTATGTGGCGCAATCGGCCGCGGCGGCCTTTAACCCCGCCAAGCCGCTGATGCAGCAGATCGTCGAGGCGACGCTCGAACATGGCCGGGCCACACGGCGCGAGGCCGAGGCGCGGGCGGTCGGGCTTTTTGGAAAGCTGGGCCTGCCGGACCCGGAAACCTTCGGCAGCCGTTTTCCCCATCAGGTGTCGGGCGGGCAGCTTCAGCGCGCGATGACGGCAATGGCGCTTTGCCCCCAGCCCGATCTGGTGGTGTTTGACGAGCCGACCACGGCGCTGGACGTGACCACCCAGATCGACGTGCTGGCCGCCATCAAGGCCGCGATCCGCGACACCGGGGTGGCCGCGCTTTACATCACCCACGACCTGGCCGTCGTCGCCCAGGTCTCCGACCACATCATGGTGCTGCGCCATGGCCAGAAGGTCGAATACGGCGAGACCGACCAGATCATCAACCGCCCGGCCAAGGAATACACCCAAGCGCTGGTCTCGGTGCGCTCCATCGCGCATCACGAAAAGGCGCCGTCCAATGCGCCGGTCTTGAAGGTTGATATGGTCACCGCGCGCTATCGCAATGTGCCGGTGGATGTGCTGAAGCGGGTCTCGGTCGAGGTGCATCCGGGCCAGACCCTGGCCGTGGTGGGCGAATCGGGTTCGGGCAAATCGACCCTGGCGCGGGCGATCACCGGGCTGTTGCCGCCGCGTTCGGGCCAGATCCTCTTTGAGGACACGGCGTTGCCCCCGGCTTTGGGACAGCGCAGCAAGGACCAGCTGCGCGAGCTGCAGATGATCTATCAGATGGCCGATGTGGCGATGAACCCGCGCCAGACCGTGGGCACCATCATCGGCCGGCCGCTGGAGTTCTATTTCGGGCTGACGGGGCGCGAAAAGGCCGAGCGGACCAAAGAGCTGCTCGAGGAGATCGAGCTGGGCGACGGGTTCATCGATCGCTATCCGGCCGAGCTGTCGGGCGGGCAGAAACAGCGCGTCTGTATCGCCCGGGCGCTGGCGGCCAAGCCGCGGCTGATCATTTGCGATGAGGTGACCAGCGCGCTCGACCCGCTGGTGGCCGATGGGATCCTGAAGCTGCTGTTGCGGCTGCAACAGGCTGAAGACGTCGCCTATCTCTTCATCACCCATGATCTGGCGACGGTGAAGGCCATCGCCGACAGCATTGCGGTGATGTACCGGGGCGAGGTCGTGCGCTATGGGCCCAAAAGCGACGTTCTGGCCCCACCCTTTGACGATTACACCGACCTTCTGCTTTCCTCGGTGCCGGAGATGAAGCTGGGCTGGCTTGAGGATGTGATCGCCCACCGGAAAATGGAGAGCGCGGGGAACTGACGCCCATGGGCGCGGCAGCTCGGCGCTACTCGGCCGCCCGGGCGCAGAAGCACGACACGCTGACATCAATGTCGGCCCGCGCCGCGGCAATTTCGAGCCGCAGCTTGATCAGCCGCGCCTCGGCCTGCGCATCGCGACGGGTGAGACAGTCGTAAAGGCCCTTCAGGCTCCACAGATTGTCGGGATGCACCATGGCCCGAGGCAGCCGACCGGCAAGCCCCAGATCCTCGCGATAGACCTGCTCGGACTCCTCGATCCGCCCCTGTTCCAGCAGCAGCGCGCCCAGCGCGTGGCGGGTGGGCTGCATCCAGCCCCAGGGCTCGTCGTAAAGCAGCCCGTCATCCAGCGCCACGGCCCGGCGCAGATGCGCAAAGGCCGCGTCATGGGCGCCCTTGCGATAGGCGATCTCGCCGGCCAGCATCGCCTCGGCCACAGCCAACAAGGCCAAGCAGCTGTTGTTGTGCAACAGCCGGGTCTCGGGCACCCGGTCGCGCGCGGTCAAGAACCGCGCCTGGGCATCCTCGGCCTCGGCAAGCTCGCCCAGCGCGGCATGGGCCACGCCCTTGGCATATTCGGTCGTGGCGACCCGATAGCAATAAAGCTCGCGGTCGTCGGGCAGGGCGAGCGCAATGATCTCGCGCCATTTGCCAAAGCGGATCAGCACATGCAGCTTGGAGGCGGTGTAGCTCTCCAGAAAATCGGCCATGGGCGGCGATTGCGTGCGCAACAGCGCCTCGGGCACGGTCTCGTTCAGCGCCTCGGCCGCGGCCAGCGCCGGCGCATACTGGCCAAGCAGCATCGCGCCATAGATCGCGAAGTGGAAATTGTGCACCCGATAGCCGGTGTAGAAATTCATGTCGCCGGCATGGGCGCGATACTTCTTGTCGGCCTCGATGGCACGCTGATTGGTGGCCAGCGTGTCGCGATAGGCCCCGCATTGCACATCGATATGGGTGGGCATGTGGATGAGATGCCCGGCATCGGGCACCAGATCGCGCAAACGGTCGCCGGCCTGCAGCGCCAGTTCGGGAAAGGGCGACATCTCCATCAGGTGAACGTAGAGATGCAGGATGCCGGGATGGGCGCTGGCCGCAGGGTCGCGGGCCAGCGCGGTCTCCAACACCGCGCGCGCTTCCTCGGTGCCCGCGCCATCGGCCGCCAGCCCGGTCGCAAGATCCCACATCGCCCAGGGGGTCATGTTCATGATCGCCTCGGCAAAGATCGCCGCGACCTCCAGATCCTGGGGATGCGCGGCATAGGCCGCGCGCATCGCCTGGGCAAACGCGCGGTTCCAGGGGGTCTGATCCTCGATGGTCTCGCGCTGGGGGTAGCGCGCCGGCAAGGCCTCGATCAGCGCGCGCTCCGGCCCGGTCACCCGGTCGCGCAGGGCCATCGCCGCCTGGGTGGCGTCACAGGCCGTGGCCAGCGCCTGCGCCTTTCCGGCCGGGTCGAAATGGTGCCATTGCATGTTGTAATTGGGACCGGTGGCATAGGCGATGCCCCACTGGGCCATGGCGCAGTTCGGATCGGCCTGCAACGCGCGCTTGAAACAGGCAACCGCCTCTTCGTGATTGTAGCCGTAGCACCAAATCAGCCCGCGATCGAACCAGAGCTGGGCCTCGGGCACAGAGGTGGTAACGGGGCGGGTGAACCGCCCGAGATCGAAATACGCCATCGTTTCCTCTGACGGCAATACGCCGAGCGGCGCAATGTGTGACGGATCCGTCGCGATGTGGACGCAATTTGGCCTCTGTGATGGCCATCACAGAAGTGCCGTCTCCGCTCTATCACGCCGCCGCCGATTCGGCGTAACAAGAAAACACGAACTTGTGTGTGCTGGGGTCGGAGCGGGCCGCGCGGGGCGATGTGCGCCTCGAGGCGGCGCTGAAACACGAGATGTGCCAACGACCTGCGCCGGCGCCGGAATGCGCTGGCAAAGCGCGGCGCCTCTCCCCTCTGACCCCCTTTTTCGCGTTTCAATCACGCTGCGTGTGTCTGTCTGTCGTGACGCACCGCCATGCCCCTGTGGGCCGGCGGCCGAGTTGGGACGAGCTTATGACCGAAATGCGCCTTATTGACCGCGACCAGGACATCAACATCGAATGCGTCGACAGCGGCGAGCGTCTGGTGCTGCGGGATGCCACGGTCAAGGACGCGATCTCATCAATCTACACCATCGACGCGGTGGCCTTTTCAGAGGATCGGCAGAGCGACGAGGATGATTTCGTCGGCAAGCGCTTTCGCATCTCGGTCGAGCATGAGGGCGGCATCCGCTATTTTTCAGGCATCTGCACCGCGGTTCGCCTGGTCGAGCATGATCATGAGATCAGCGTTTTCCGGTTTCGCATCCAGCCCTGGCTCTGGTCGCTGACCCAGACGGTCGACAGCCGGATCTTTCAGAACATGACGGCGGTGGACATCGCCAAGGAGATCTTCCGCAAATACAATCTGGCCAAATTCTCGGACAAGACGACCGGGCTGATCATCCATGAATACCATGTGCAATACATGGAGACCGATTTCGACTTCATCGCCCGCACGCTGGAAGAAAACGGGGTCTATTACTACTTCAAACAGGATGAAGACGGCGAAACGCTGGTCTTTGCCGACAGCATCTCGGCCCACAGCCCGGTGCCGGGCTATGCGGAGATCGAATACCACCACCCGGATGCGGATTTCGGCCGCCATGGCGAGCATATCTATGCCTTTGAATCCCACCAGCGCGTGGTGCCGGGCGAGGTCACCAAAAGCGATGCGAATTTCACCCGCCAGCGGCAGGTGGCTTCCTCGCGCCGCCGGGTGCCCGATGTGCCCAAATTTGCCGAAACGCTGACGATCTATGAGCATCTCCACTCGCATGCCGATGCGGAAACCGGCGAGCTGAAGGCCCGGCTGAGCGCCGAGAGCCTGGCCAGCGGCCAGCAGCTGGCGACGGGAAGCTGCAATGTGCACGCGCTGGGGGTGGGCCATCGCTTCACCCTCAAGGGCCATGAGAAGGGGCGCTTCAATGGCGAGTATCTGGTGCGCTCGGCCTATCACACCATCGCCTCGGATGCCGATTTGGGCGAGACCTCGGCCAGCCGCGACTATGAGTGCCATTTTGAGGTGATGCCGGCCAGCCGGCCTTTCCGCCCCGCCAAGACCACGCCGGCGCCGCAGATCTACTCGATCCAGACCGCCATCGTGACCGGCCCGTCGGGCGAGGAGATCTACACCAACCCCTTTGGCTGCGTGAAGATCCAGTTCCATTGGGACCGCTATGGCGAGATGGACGAGAACTCCTCCTGCTGGGTGCGGGTCGCCACCCCCTGGGCGGGGCGCAAATGGGGCTCGCTGCACATCCCCCGCATCGGGCAGGAGGTGATCGTGCAGTTCGAGGATGGCAATCCCGACCGCCCCGTGGTGACCGGCATGCTCTTCAACGCCCAGAACATGCCGCCCTATGACCTGCCCGCGGGTGCCACCAAATCGGGGCTGAAATCGAACTCCTCGCTGGGGGGCGATGGCGCCAATGAGGTGTGCATGGACGACACCAAGGGCGCCGAGAGCCTGGCCATCACCGCCGAACGGGATTTTTCGCTCACCGCCAAGAACGACGCGACGATGAGCGTGGGGTTCGAGAAGGCAAGCCCCGGCAGTTTCACCCAGAAGATCAAGCAGGATTACACCCAGGAGGTGGAATCGGGCGATCACAGCTTCACCGTCAAGACCGGCAAAAGCACATCGACCATCAAGGCGGGCCAGGTTGTGACCGTGCAGGGCGGCGGCGCGCATCTTGATGTGACCGGCGAGCGGTCGGTGGTCGCATCGGTCAAATACGGCACCGAGGCGCCCGAGGTCACCATGAACGGCACCTCGACCCTGATGGCCGAAAGCCCGGATCTGACCGTGAAGGGCACCAGCGTGACCAAGATCGGCGAGGCGCAGATCGAGGTCGACGGCACCACCGTCAAGATCACCGGGTCGAGCCAGATCTCGATCAGCTGCGGGGCCTCGTCGATCACGCTCGATGCAAGCGGGGTCAACATCAAGGGCCCGCTGGTCAAGATCAACTGAGGCGGGTGGGATGTCGCTCAAGACCTTTTTTCCCGAGCAGTTCGAGGCGATCCGCCGGTTTCTGGAGGCGCCGGATCAGGTCGTGCGCCGGGTGGTGATCGACCCGGAGATGGAGGAGATGTTCCTCAAGGCCATGGGCCGGATGCAGGAGGATGAGGGGTTTTTCCACATCTTCCTTCTCCATCAGGGCCCTTGCGCGGACGCAAACGCCTATTTCCAGGCGCTGACGGCCGTGGCCGAGGAGGCGTTTGAGGATGCGCGGGCCGAGCTTGCCCCGGTGGCAGGGCGCATCGACACGCTGCGCCGCACCGCCGACCGGGTGGCCGCGCCGCGGCATTTCCACCAGATCGCCGAGGCGATGGCCGAGGGCATGCCCGATGAATGCGGCTGCCTGACCTTCATCCTGGCCCCCGAAACCGCCCCCGATGCGACTGTTTATGCGCGCACGGTTCGGTTTCTGGCCGAAACGACCGTGTCGGAATGGTTGCGCTTTATCGTGCTCGATCTTCGCCAGACCCAGGTCCTCGACGGGCTTGACGATCTGCCCGGGCTCAGCAGCCAGCAGTTTTATCTCGGCCCCGATGAGATCGAGCGCCGGGTGGCCGAGGATCTGCGCGCCGACCGGCTGGAGCCCAAGGAGCGGCGGCAATACCTGGCCATGCTGGCCGGCTTTCACTTCACCCGTGGCGAGCATGAGGATGCCGCCCGTCTGCACCGCCAGGCGATGAAGGAGGCCGGGGCCGATGCCGACCCGGGCGAGCGGGCCACGACGCTTTACAATTTCGGCAACACTTGTGCGGCGGCCAAGCGCTATCCGGAGGCGGTGAAGGCCTATGCGGAGGCAGCCGAGCTGTGCGTGGAGCATAAGAACGCGGGCCTCGCGCCTTTCGTTTACATCAATCTGGGAACGACCCTGCACAAGGCCGGCGATTTTCCCCAGGCCTATGCCGCGCTGAAGGTCGCCCGCGACATGTTCCGCGCCCAGGGGCATCTGCCCGGCGAGGCGCATGTCTGCGACACGCTGGCCGAGCTTTACCATGCCGATGGCGACGACAAGAACGCGGTGAAAAGCTGGGCCTATGCGCATCGGCTGTTCGGGCGCGTCTCGGCCAGGCATTTCGCCGATCTGCGCCAGACCGGGCAGGA
>JBCBKN010000044.1:0-16229 GCA_038521775.1 Pseudomonadota bacterium
CCGCGATGCCAATGACGTGACGGTCTGGTGTTCGAACGATTATCTGGGCATGGGCCAGCACCCCGCGGTGCTCTCGGCAATGCATGCGGCGCTCGACGAATGCGGCGCGGGCGCGGGCGGCACGCGCAACATCTCCGGCACCAACCGCCATCATGTGGCGCTGGAGGGCGAGCTTGCGGATCTGCATGGCAAGCAAGCAGCCCTTCTCTTTACATCCGGTTACGTGTCGAACTGGGCGGCGCTCTCCACGTTAGGCGCGCGTCTCCCCAATGCGGTGATCCTGTCGGACGCGCTCAACCATGCCTCGATGATCGAGGGCATCCGCCATGCGCGCTGTGCCAAGACGATCTGGCGGCATAATGATGTGGAGGATCTGGACCGGAAGCTGGCCGCCTGCCCGCCCGACGCGGCCAAGATCGTGGCCTTTGAGAGCGTCTATTCGATGGATGGCGACATCGCCCCGATCGCCGAGATCTGCGATGTGGCCCAAAAGCATGGCGCGATGACCTATCTTGATGAGGTGCATGCGGTGGGCATGTACGGCCCGCGCGGCGGCGGCATTGCCGAGCGTGACGGGGTGGCGCATCGGGTCGATCTGATCGAGGGCACGCTGGGCAAGGCCTTCGGGGTGGTCGGGGGCTATATCACCGGCTCGGCGCCGCTTTGCGATTTCATCCGCAGCTTTGCCAGCGGGTTTATCTTCACCACCGCCCTGCCGCCGGCCGTGGCCGCCGGGGCGACCGCCTCGATCCGGCATCTGAAAACCTCGCAGGCCGAGCGCGCGGGCCATCGCGACCGGGTCGCGCGGTTGCGCGCCAGGCTCGATGCCGCGGGCATCCCGCATCTGCCCAATCCCAGCCATATCATCCCGGTGATGATCAAGGACCCGGTCAAATGCCGCGAAATCAGCGACATCCTGATGCGCGACTGGGGCATCTATGTGCAGCCCATCAACTATCCAACCGTGCCAAAAGGCACCGAACGGCTGCGCATCACCCCCTCGCCCCTCCACTCAGATGCCGATATCGACCATCTGGTGACCGCCCTCAACCATCTGTGGAAACAATGCGCCCTGGCCATTGCTGCAGCGTGAGGAGGCATCAGCCCGGCCGGGCGGGGGCGTAGGCCTCCAGGAACCGCGCGATCCGCGTGGCGGTTTCGTCGATCGCGACCTCATGCAGGAGATGGCCCTGACCGGGAACCGTCTCCAGCCTTGCCTTGGGCAGGCGCGCCGCGGCCCGGGCTGAGACCGCGGGCGGCACGGCCCGGTCACGCTCACCGGCGATCAACAGGACCGGCACCGCAATCTGCGGCAGGGAGTCGCTCAGCCTCCTCAGGTCCCACTGGGCCATCATCGCGAGCGTGGCGTCGACATGCGAGCGTTTGGAAATCAGCCGGCCATAAAATGCGGCACCCGTCGCGTCGAGCCCGGTGTCGCCCGTCGCCAGCATCCCCTGAACGCCGGTCAGTGCTGCGCCCTGCGAGACGGCCAGCGAGGCCAGCGGGTTCACTGCAAGGAGCCGTGCGAGAACGGGAAAAAGCCAGCCGGCAACGCCCTCAAAGGGCTCCAACGCGCCGTTCAGGGTCACCACCGGGCAGCCCCAGCCCGGCGCCAGCCGAAGCGCGATGGCCGCACCCGCCGAGTGACCGATCACCGCCGACGGTCGCCATCCCTCCTGCTTGCAAAGCGTCGCGATGTCATCGGCGATCGGATCGAGCCCGCAGCGCAGCCGGGTGCCGAGCCGGGTGAAGCCCTGGCCGGGGAGATCGACCGCGATGAGCCGGTAGCGCGCCTGCAGCGCCGTCATCAGACCCCGAAAGCTGTGCGTGGAGCCTCCGGCCCCGTGCAGGAGCAGGATCTCCGGCCCGGCACCGGTTTCCTGCACATGCCAGCGATGCGGCCGGCTGGCCACGATGCGGCTGGCCGCGGCATAGGGCCAGTCCGGCGGGGGCAGCCCGGTCATCCCGGATCTCCCAGCGCGGCGGTGACGGCACCCGACAGCCGCCGCGCATCGGCGCCGGGCAGCGGGAGGTAGCGCGCCGCCAGATCCAAGGCCAGCGCCTGTGCGGCACTCTGCGGTCGCAAGGCGGTGTCGATCAAAAGCACGGGCAGGCCGGCCGCGCGCACCGCCCGGGCCGCGCGCCGTGCCTCCCCCATCGCCTCGGTCCGCCCCGCAGACCCATCGAGCCGGATGTTCGCCCGCCCATCGGTCAGCAGGGCCAGCGCCGGGGTCATGCCGCGCCCGCGCGCCTGTCGGGCGGTGTCGAGCGCCACCCGAAGCGCATCGGCCAGCGGCGTGCCGCCACCACCGGGCAATTCGGCCAGACGGCGCTTGGTCTGCACCAGCGAGCGGGTCGGCGGCAGCAAAAGCTCGGCCCGCGTGCCGCGAAAGGCAATCAGCGCGACATGGTCGCGCCGCGCATAGGCCTCGCCTAGCAGAAGCTCGATCGCGCCCTTCGCCTCGGCAAGCCGGGCCAGCGCCGCGGAGCCCGACGCGTCGACCGCAAAGATCAGCGCCCGGTCCGAGCGTTGTTCAAAGCGGCGGATGCGCAGATCGTCGCGGCGGATCTGCAGCGGGCCGGTCGCACCGTCGCGGTGTCGCAACCCCTGCCAGGGCGCCGCCTGACGCAGCGTGGCGACCAGATCGAGCCGCGCGCCATCCTCCAGCCGACCGGGCCGCGACGGCAAGGGCCGGCCGCGCCGATTGCCGCGGCGCTGCTGACCGCCCTGCGAGCCGCCTGACGGAGCTTCGGTCTTGGGCGGGGCAGAGCCGGCCGGCCCCGCGGCCAGCGCCTCTAAAAGCCCGGGTGGCAGCGCCGCGCGCACCGCCTCCAGCACCAGCTCGGCCGGCGGGTCGGGCGTGCCGGGCGCCGCATCTGGGGTCTCGCCCTCATCCGGGGCGCTTTCGGCAGGCGGTTGCTCACGCTCCGGCTCGGCCGGTGTGGCATCCTGCTCGGCGATGGGCAATTGGCGCGCACGCGGCGCCAAAACCAGCGCTGCGGCAAGGTTAAGTGCTGCGCTGCTGAGAGGCGGTGCGTTGGCCCCCGAATGTGGCGTGGCAACCGCCCGCGCCGCGGCAAGCGTCAAGCCCGGCGCGCGCAGCGACCCGATGCCGAAGGCCGCGGCGGTCTCAACGGCAAGACGCTCGGGCTCGTCTGCCGCGGCACCTGGCTCCGGCACCAGAAGATGCGGGTCCAGTGCCGGGCAGGCCGCGATTGGCAGGCCATCGAGATCGAGGTGAAAGGCCAGACGTTCGGCCAAAGCGCCGGGCAGGCCCTCTTCCTCCGATGCACCCTCGTCGAGCGCGACCAGCACATGCCCAAGACCGGCATCGAGCGCGGCTGCCAGGCGGCCCGCCAGCCCCGGCGGCGTGCGCTCGGCCATCGGCAAAAGCAAAAGCGACGGCGCCTGGGCAAGGATCCCGGGGCTGCGCACGCGATGCCCGGCGGCCAGGGTTGCGGCGATATCGACGCCGCCAAAAAGCGCCTCATCGCCGATTGCCGGGTGAATGCGGCGTACCAGAAGCGGCGCCATGGCCTGGCGCAGCATCTGCAGAAACCGCGCGCGCACCGGCCCCGGTCGGGCCCGCAGCCAGATGCCGTTCAGCCCGGCCGGATCCGCCGCGAGCAGGCGCAGGGCCCAGGCCGCGCGCAGCCAGGCTGGCGCGGGGGTCACGCCAAGGCCTCCTCCATCGCCCGGGCAATGCGCGCGCCGCTTCCGGCCTCGTCAAGCGGGTCGCGCCGCAGCCGGTGGCGCAGGGCCGAGGGGGCGATCTCGCAGATATGCGCGCGTTCGACCGCGCGTTCGCCGGCATGCGCGGCCAAGGCACGCGCGGCGCGCAAGAGCGTGAGCTCCCCGCGCAGGCCGTCCGCCCCCAGGGCCAGACAAAGCCGGGCACAATCGGCAAGTGCTGCATCGCTGGCCTCGACCGCCGGCAGACGCGCGCGCGCAGCGAGGATCTGCTTGCGCAGCCGGGTGTCGGCCGCGCGCCAGCGCTTCATGAAGGGCGCGGGCTGGCTTTCATACGCGTCGCGGCGGCGGATCACTTCGACCCGCTCCTCGATCTGGTCGGGCGAGCGCACCTCCACGCTCAGCCCGAACCGGTCGAGCAATTGCGGGCGCAGCTCGCCTTCTTCGGGATTGCCCGAGCCCACCAGCACAAACCGCGCCGGATGGCGAATGGAAAGCCCCTCGCGCTCGACCACATTCTCGCCAGAGGCGGCGACATCGAGCAGCAGATCGACGATATGATCCTCCAGAAGGTTGATCTCGTCGATATAGAGATAGCCGCGATGCGCCCGGGCCAGCAGCCCGGGTTCGAACGCCTTTTCGCCATGGGCAAGCGCGCGCTCGATGTCGAGTGCTCCGGTCACCCGGTCCTCGGTGGCGCCAAGCGGCAGGTCGACAACCGGCGTGGGCCGGGGCTTGACCCGCCGCTTTGGGGTTTTGGGCAGATGCGGGCAATCCGGACCCGCACCGGTGAGCAGACAGTCCGGACCGGGGCAGTTATAGGGGCAGCCCTCGACCGCATCGATTGGCGGCAGCAGACCCGCCAGCGCCCGCACGGCGGTCGATTTGCCCGTTCCGCGATCGCCAAAGACCAGCACGCCGCCGATCGTCGGGTCGATCGCCGTCAGGATAAGCGCGCGCTTCATCTCCTCCTGCCCGACAATGGCCGAGAACGGGTAGGGTGCTGGACGGGCCTGGCTCATGCCGGCATCCGGTGGTGCGAAAGTGCGGCAAGCGGGTCGCCCCCCTCCCAGGACCCCATGCTGCCGGCGATGCGGAACCGGGCATAAAGCTCCTCGGAGAACCAGCCGCCCTCGCGCACCGCGCGAATCGCGGCGGCATGCGGGCCGTCGCGGCGGGCAAACTCGGCCATCGTCATGCTGTCGGGCCAGATCGAGAAGGTGACCTGATGCAGCCAGGGCACCTCGCCAATGCCGATCTTGAAGATCACATTTGGGTCTGCCCCGATCCGGGTGCTGATTGCCGGCCCGCGGGACCAAAAGCGCAGCAGCTTGCTGGGCCGGATCGTTGCGCGGGTCAGCGCGACCACAGCGCCCTGCGGGGTCGCGCCGGCGGTGAAGGGCTCGCGCCCCGACCATTGGCCACGCGTCGAGGTCGTCTCCAAAAAGACGGTCCATTGCTCGGTCGCGCGGGCGCGATAGCGGCGAAAGACCGGGGCCTGAAGGCCGGTTTCTGCGGCCACGCGCCCGGGCCAGGTGGCCAGAATGGCGTAGACGGCGGTGTTGGGAAGCGGTGTGAACCCCTCGCCGATGCCGCTGCCGCAGAGCTTCCAAAAGCCAATACCGGGCACGCGTGCGACCGCCGGGCGGGCAAGTCCCATCTGCGCGAAGGCCCAAAGCCGCGCGCCGAGATGGCGAAAGCGGAAAAGAGAAAGCGTGACGGTTTGAATTGGACTGCTCCGTCCGGTCGGGGTCTTGGCTCTGCGGCATGCGCTTTTGGACGGCGCGCGTGCTGCGTTTGACGGCCACTCTTGCAGAAATCCCGGGCGGCGAAAAGCACCCGCGCATCGGTTACGAAAAAGTTGTCAGGTTTTTCTGACACTGATACCGTCGATCCATGTTGACACAGGCACCCCCCGCTCCCTCCGTGGCAAAATCCGTCGCAAGACCCGACAGGCAACGGCCGACCGCCATTGTCATCGGCGCGGGCCTGGGCGGGCTGGCCGCGGCAATGCGCCTGGGCGCGCGGGGCTATCGCGTGGTGGTGGTCGACAGGCTCGACTGTGTCGGCGGGCGTGGAAGCGCCGTCTCCATGGGCGGCCATCGCTTCGATCTGGGACCCACGATTGTGACGGTGCCGCAGGTGTTTCGCGAGCTTTGGGCGGTCACGGGGCGCGATTTTGACGCTGACATCGACCTGCGCGCGCTTGACCCGTTCTACCAGATCCGCTGGCCGGACGGGTCGCATTTCACCGCCCGCCAGGACCATGAGGCGATGCGGGCCGAGGTCGCACGGCTGAGCCCCCGCGATCTGCCCGGCTATGACCGGTTCATGCGCGACAGCGAGCGGCGCTACCGGTTCGGCTTCGAGGATCTGGGCCGGCGTCCGATGAACGAGCTGTGGGAGCTCATCAAGGTTCTGCCCACCTTCGGCTGGCTGCGCGCCGACCAGTCGGTTTACCGTCGGGCGGCCAAACGGGTGCGCGACCCGCGCCTGCGCATGGCGCTGTCGTTTCACCCGCTCTTCATCGGGGGCGACCCGTTCCACGTCACCTCCATGTACATCCTTGTCGCCTATCTGGAGAAAGCCTTCGGTGTGCATTACGCCATGGGCGGGGTGGTGGCGATTGCCCGCGCGATGGCACGGATCGTTCAGGAACAGGGCGGCGAGGTGCTTTTGGGCCGCACGGTCGATGAGATCCTAACCCATGCGGGGCGCGCGAGCGGCGTGCGCCTGGAAGACGGCACCGAAATTGCCGCGCCCGTTGTGATCTCCAATGCCGATACCGGCCACACCTACACCAAATTGCTGCGCCAGGCCCCGCGTCAGCGCTGGACCCCGTCCCGGCTGGGCCGGTCGCGCTGGTCGATGGGGCTCTTCGTTTGGTATTTCGGCACCACCGGCACGCGCGGACATTGGCGCGATGTCGGCCATCACACCATTCTCAACGGGCCGCGCTATCGCGGGCTTGTGCGCGATATCTTCATCAAAGGGCGTTTGGCTGAGGATATGAGCCTTTATGTCCACCGCCCCAGCGTCACGGATCCGGGCGTTGCCCCGGAAGGCGGCGACACCTTCTATGCGCTGTCGCCGGTGCCGCATCTGGGGGTCGAGGATCCGGTCGACTGGGCGGCAATGGCCGAGCCCTATCGCCAGCGGGTGCAGCAGGTTCTGGAGGCCGAGCTTCTGCCCGGGCTGGGCGCGCATCTGAGCGAGAGCATGACGCTGACCCCGGCCGATTTTGCGACCCGCTATCTGGCCACCCATGGCAGTGCCTTCTCGATCGAACCGCGGATTTTGCAATCGGCCTGGTTCCGCCCGCATAATGTGTCCGAGGAGCTGCCGGGCCTTTATCTTGCCGGGGCAGGCACCCATCCCGGCGCCGGGTTGCCGGGGGTGATCGCCTCGGCCGAAGTGCTCGACCAGCTGGTGCCGGAGGCAGACAGCATGCCCATCTCAACGACACCGCCCGACCTGTCTGACTGGGGCGCGACATCGCGCGATGCATCGCGGACGGCGGCGGAATGATCGACCCAACCGACCTTGCCGCCTGTCGCGAGGCGATCCGCCACGGGTCGCGCTCGTTTCACACCGCCTCAAAGCTGCTGCCGGGCCGGGTGCGCGACCCCGCGCTGGCGCTCTATGCCTTCTGCCGGCTGGCCGATGATGCGGTGGATCTGAACGACGACAAGGCCGCCGCGGTGCTGCGGCTGCGCGACCGGTTGGAGCTTGCCTATGCCGGGCGCCCGCGAAACGCCCCTGCCGACCGGGCGTTTGCGGATATGATCGCCCAGATGGCCATGCCGCGGGCGCTGCCCGAGGCGTTGCTGGAAGGGCTTGCCTGGGACGCGATGGAGCGGCGCTGTGACAGCCTCTCGGCGCTGCGGGCCTATTCGGCGCGGGTGGCCTCGGCGGTGGGCGCAATGATGTGCGTGCTGATGGGCGTGCGGGGGCGCGACGCGCTGGCCCGCGCCTGCGATCTGGGCGTGGCGATGCAGCTGACCAATATCGCCCGGGATGTGGGGGAGGATGCGCGCGCGGGGCGGCTTTACCTGCCGCTCGACTGGCTGGGCGAGGCCGGCATCGATCCGGACCGCTTTCTGGCCGACCCGCTGCCCGATCCCAAGATCTGCGATCTCACACGACGGTTGCTTGCCGAGGCAGGGCGGCTTTATCGACGGGCCGAGACCGGCATTGCCGCCCTGCCGCTGCGCTGCCGCCCCGGTATTTTTGCCGCCTCGCGGATCTATGCGGCGATCGGAACCGACCTTGCCCGTGCGGGGCATGACAGCATCACCCGGCGGGCGCACACGAGCACGGCGCAAAAGCTCGTCCTGCTCAGCGGCGCCGGGCTGCGCGCGGCGACCAGCGCGGTGACCCCGCGCTCGGCCGTCATTCATGCCGCGCCCCTGCCCGAGACGCGCTTTCTCGTCGAGGCCGCGGCCGAGGATGCCGAGGCGCCGCATTGGGGCAGCGGCCGGGCCGGAACGCTGCTGTCGGTCTTTGCCCAGCTCGAGGCGCATGAGCGCCTGCAAAAGGGCCACCACCAGCCCAGCTAGAACCGCGCTCACCGATGGCTCAGCGCGCCAGCGCCGATCGAAGCAGCCCAAGCCCGGCCAGGGCAAACAGGCCAGCGACCAGCCCGTCGATCCAGCGGCGCAGCCGCGCATAGGCCTGCATCGCGCCGCGGGTGGAAAACACAAACACATACCCCGCATAGATCCCCGCGCCCAGCACGGCACAAAGGCCGGTCGCGGCGATCAGCTGTGCCGGCCCCGATCCCGGCGCCACCCCCAGGGAAAGCGTGGCCATCCAGGCCACCACCGCCTTGGGGTTGGAGAGGTTCAGGAGCAGCCCTTTGCGAAACCAGCCGCCTGCCAGCTCACGCGCCGGCGGCACCGCATCGCGCCGCCGCGCCGACCGGAAGGATCCATAAGCAAGCCAGAGGAGATAGGCGCCGCCCAGGATCTTCAGCGCCGTCAGGGCCTGCTCCGAGGCCTGCAGCACCGCGCCGAGCCCCGTGGCGGCCACAAGCCCCCAGACCGCCAGCCCGACCGACAGGCCGAGGCCAAAGAGATGGCCGTCTCTGCGCCCGGCGCGCATGGCCACCAGTGCCGTGGCTAGCGTCGCAGGACCCGGTGACGCCGCGATTGCAAAGAAGGCCGCGCCCGCCGCCAGAACCCCCACCGCATCAAGGCCCCACAAATCCCACATCGCGCGCTCCCAGGCCTCCTTGGCGCCGCCCCGCGCCCTTCTTCTTGGCAAAACTACTCCGGGGTCCGGGGCAGCGCCCCGGGGCCAGCCACATGCCCGGCAGAGGACAGGAGGCGCAGGGCGTCCACCGGGACGGGCTGGGCTGGGCTGGGCCAGCAATGCATCAAAAAACCGGGCCAGGCCAGACCGAACCCCGGCTGGGAAACTCCGGCTGAAGACGAACACGGACTGGGAACAAACGCCCCAAACCCGCCGCCATCACTCGCCGCCGTTACTCCCCGCCGTCACTCCCCGCCGTCATTCCCCACCGCCCAGCGCTGCATGGACATAGAGCGCGACCTCGCGGATCTGCGCCTCGCTCAGCCGGCCGGTCCAGGCCGGCATCATGCCCGCGCGCCCATTGACCAGCGTCTCCATCAGGATCTCGCGGGTGCCGCCGTAAAGCCAGATCGGATCGGTGAGGTTGGGCGCGCCCAGCTCGATCAGACCCTTGGCATCCTCCCCATGGCACGAGCTGCACTCGATCTCGAAAACCTCCGCACCGGGCCCGGCCAGCGCGGCATCATGCCCCTGGTCCGAGATCTGCAGCACATATTCCACCACCTGGGCGATCGCGTCGTCCTCAAGGATCTCGTCCCGCCCAAAGGCCGGCATCTCGCCAAAGCGGCTGTCGTAATCCTCCTCGACCCGAATGCCATGCTTGATGGTCAGATGGATGTCCTCGATCGTGCCGCCCCAGAGCCAGGCATCGTCGGTCAGATTGGCATAGCCGGGAAAGCCCGCCCCCCCGGCCCCATGGCATTGAGAGCAATATGTGCGGAAGGTCGCCGCCCCGGAAAGCTGGGCAAAGCGCATCAGATCGGTGTCGGCCTGGATCTGCGCAAAATCCAGCTCGGCCATCCGGTCGCGAAACGGCTGTTTGGCAAGATCTGCCTCGGCAATCCGCTCCGCAACCTCCGCCCGGCTGTCATAGCCCAGCACGCCCTGGGTGGCCTGGCTGATCATCGGCCAGGCCGGATAGGCCACCGTATAGGCCAGCCCCCAGATGACGGTGCCGTAAAAGATCCACAGCCACCAGCGCGGCAGGGGGTTGTTGAGCTCCTTCAGCCCGTCCCATTCATGGCCCGTCGTCTCAATGCCCGTGATCTCGTCGATCTCGTTGGTCTTCTGGTCCTGCGACATCGTCAGACCTCCCCCTCATCCGGGGCATGTTCATGCCGAAACGGGATGCGCGAAATGTCGTCATGCGTGGCGCGCGCGCCCGGGCGCAGCGTGATCAGCACGACCGCCACGAAAAAGCCGGTCATCAGAAGCAGGAACCAACTGTCGGCGAGCTGGCGCAGAAAGCTGTAGGTGTCCATCAGCGGGCCTCATCCACATCGAAGGTCGAGAAATCGACAAGCGTGCCCAGCACCTGGAGATAGGCGATCATGGCGTCGAGCTCGGTGAGCTCCGGCCTGCCGTCGAAATTGCGCGTCACCGCCTTGGGATAGCGCTCCAGCAGCCCGTCCCAATCGGCGTCGAGATCGGCCTGGTCGCGCAGATCGGCCGCGGCGTTCTCGATCATCTCGTCGGTATAGGGCACGCCCACCGCGCGCAGGGCACGCATGTCCCGCGCGATCTCATCGGCATCGAGCCTGCGCGCCTCCAGCCAGGGATAGGCGGGCATGATGCTCTCGGGCACCAGATCGCGGGGGTTGTACATGTGGTCGCGGTGCCAGTCGTCGGAATAGCGCCCGCCGATCCGCGCCAGATCCGGCCCGGTGCGTTTGGAGCCCCACTGGAACGGATGGTCATACATGCTCTCGGCCGCCAGGCTGTAATGGCCATAGCGCTCGACCTCATCGCGCATCGGGCGGATCATCTGCGAGTGGCAAACATAGCAGCCCTCGCGGATGTAGATGTTGCGCCCGGCAAGCTCGAGCGGCGCATAGGGGCGCACGCCCTCGACCTTCTCGATGGTGCTTTCCAGATAGAAAAGCGGCGCGATCTGCACGATGCCGCCGATCGTGACCACGATGAAGCTGCAGATCAGCAGCAATGTGGCGTTCTTTTCCAGGATCTTGTGGCGTGACAGGATGCTCATCGCTCGGCCCTCCTTATTCAGCCGGCACGCGGGCCGCGACAGGCACAGGGGCCTGCGCGCGGACCGTCATGATCAGGTTCCAGCACATGATGACCGCGCCTGCGAGGTAGAGGACCCCGCCCAAGCCGCGGATGATGTAATAGGGGTGCAGCACCGCGACGGTGTCGGCAAAGCTGTTGACCAGAAAGCCGAGCGCGTCGTATTCGCGCCACATCAGCCCCTGGGTGATGCCGCTCACCCACATCGACGCGGCGTAAAGCACGATGCCGATGGTCGCGAGCCAGAAATGCCAGCTCACCGCGGCCAGCGAATAGAGCCCGGCGCGGTTCCAGAGCTTGGGCACCAGGAAATAGAGCGCGCCGAAGGTGATCATGCCGTTCCAGCCCAGCGCGCCGGAATGCACATGGCCGATGGTCCAGTCGGTGTAATGACTGAGGCTGTTGACCGCGCGGATCGACATCATCGGGCCCTCGAAGGTCGACATGCCGTAAAACCCGACCGAGACCACCATCATGCGGATCACCGGATCGGTGCGCAGCTTGTCCCAGGCGCCGGCAAGCGTCATCAGCCCGTTGATCATGCCGCCCCAGCTCGGCATCCACAGCATGATCGAAAAGACCATGCCCAGCACCTGCGCCCAGTCGGGCAAAGCGGTGTAGTGCAGGTGGTGCGGCCCCGCCCAGATATAAAGAAAGATCAGCGACCAGAAATGGATGATGGAGAGCTTGTAGGAAAAGACCGGGCGCTCGGCCTGTTTGGGAATGAAGTAATACATCATCCCCAAAAAGCCCGCGGTCAGAAAGAAGCCCACCGCATTATGGCCGTACCACCATTGCGTCAGCGCATCCTGCACGCCCGAGAAGGCAGAATAGCTTTTCGCACCCAACAGGCTCGCCGGCATGGAGAGGTTGTTGACCACATGCAGCATCGCAATGGTCACGATGAAGGCGAGGAAGAACCAGTTGGCCACATAGATATGCGGCTCCTTGCGGTGGATCAGCGTGCCCAGGAAGACGGCCAGATAGGCCACCCAGACGATGGTGAGCCAGAGATCCACATACCATTCGGGCTCGGCATATTCCTTGCCCTGCGTGGCGCCCAGGATATAGCCCGTGGCCGCCAGCACGATGAACAGCTGATAGCCCCAGAACACGAACCAGGCCGTGTTCCCGCCCCAAAGGCGGGCAGCACAGGTGCGCTGGACGATATAGAACGAGGTCGCAATCAGCGCATTGCCGCCAAAGGCAAAGATCACCGCCGAGGTGTGCAGCGGGCGCAGCCGGCCAAAACTGGTCCAGGGCAGGCTGAGATTGAGCTCGGGGAAGGCCAGCTGCCAGGCGATGACCACCCCGGCCAGAAACCCCGCTATCCCCCAAAAGGCGGTGGCGATGACGCCGGCCCGGATCACCCCGTCATGATAGCCCACCGTCGGGGCCGGGCGCGTGCCCCGCGCATCGCGGCGCATCACGCGCAGGAACAGGAACAGCGCGACCAGGGCGACGATGAAGGCATGCACCGACATGGCCGTGTCATGCGCAAGGTTGGCGACAATGGCTGCCAGGAACGCAATGGTCCCATAGACAGTCAGCTGCACGGCGGATCCCATCTGTCCCTCCAGCGGTTCTATAGGTTCATTTGAGCGGAGTAGGCGCTGCGCCCGGGCGCGGCCTTGACATGGGTCAACCGCCCGGGCGGACAGGCTGCCGCAGGGTCCGCGCGGCCAAGCCACTTGCCCGCCGGGGGCCGCGCGACGTATTGCTGCGCGCATGGCGCGTTTCTTTGTCACCGGCACGGCCGGCTTTATTGGCTTTCACCTCGCCCGCCGGCTCTTGCAGGACGGTCACAGCGTGGCCGGCTTTGACGGGCTCACCGACTATTACGATGTGCGGCTGAAGCGCGCGCGGCTGGCCGAGCTTGCGCAGTTTGAGCGGTTCTCCCAGACCGAGGCGATGCTGGAGGATGACGCGGCCCTGCAGGACGCGGTCGACGCCGCCGCGCCCGAGGTGATGGTGCATCTCGCGGCCCAGGCCGGGGTGCGCTACAGCCTTGAAAACCCCCGCGCCTATATCGACACCAATGTCACCGGCAGCTTCAATGTGCTGGAGGCGGCGCGCCGGCATGCACCACGGCATCTGTTGATCGCCTCGACTTCGTCAGCCTATGGCGCGAACACCAAGATGCCGTTTGAGGAGACCGATGGCGCCGAACATCCGCTGACCATCTATGCCGCGACCAAGCGCGCCGATGAGCTGATGGCCCATGCCTATGCGCATCTGCACGGGTTGCCGACGACGCTCTTTCGCTTCTTTACCGTCTATGGCCCCTGGGGGCGGCCCGACATGGCGCCGATGAAGTTCATCCGCGCGATCCTGGCCGGCGAGCCGATCAATGTGCATAATTTCGGCGATATGCAGCGCGACTTCACCTATGTGGAGGATCTGGTCGAGGCGATCTGCCGGCTGGTCGACACCCCGCCTCCGCCTGTGGAGGCGCGCGGCCCGGCCCTGCCCGGCGACACGCTCTCGCCCGCCGCACCCTATCGGATGGTCAATATCGGGCATGGATCGCCGGTGGAGCTGATGGCCTTTATCGATGCGCTGGAGGCGGCATTGGGCCTGCCGGTCACCCGCAATCTGGTCGAAATGCAGCCCGGCGAGGTCAAGGCGACCTGGGCCGACACCGCGCTGCTCACCGGGCTGGTGGGCGCCCTGCCCCGCACGCCCATGGTCGATGGGGTGGAGGCGCTGGTGCGCTGGTACCGGGCCTTCGACCCGAGCAATCAGAAAAACTAAGGCAATGACCTAAGTTTTTTCTTGCGCGACGCGTGCCGCCGCGATACTTAGGCATATGCCTAAGGATTCACAACAGCTCGACACTCTCTTCCGCGCCCTCGCCGATCCCACGCGGCGCGCGGTGCTCGACCGGCTGGCCCAGGGGCCGGCCAATGTGGGCGCGCTTGCCGAACCCTTCGACATGGCGCTGCCCAGCTTCATGCAGCATCTCAAACTGCTCGAACAGGCCGGGCTGATCCGCACCGCAAAGTCGGGGCGGGTGCGGGCCTGCAGCCTCACCCCGCAGGGCTTCGGCCCTGCGGAACTTTGGCTCTCCACCCAGCGCGAGCTGTGGGAGGGCCGCTTTGATCGCCTCGAGAAACACCTCACACAGGGAGATAAGACATGACCTTGGAACTCGTGATCGAACGCCGCTTCAGCGCCCCGCTCGACCTTGTCTGGGATGCCTGGAGCAGCCCGGACAGCAAGGTCGGCTGGTGGGGGCCGGAGGGCTTTACCTGCGATCTGAACGAGATGGATTTCCGCGAGGGCGGGCGCTATCGCTGCGAAATGCGCGACCCGGACGGCACAAGGCTGGTCAATATCGGCGGCTATACCGAGATCCGCCCCAAGACCCGCATCGTGATGACCCATGGCTGGGAGGATGCCGACGGCAAAGCGGGGCCCGAAAGCCTCATCGAGCTGGAATTCGAAGCCGATGGCGACGGCACCAAGATGCGCTTCAAGCAATCGGGCTTTGAAAGCGTGGAGGAGCGCGACGGGCATCGCGAAGGCTGGACCGAGGCGTTCGACGATCTCGACCGGGCGCTGGCGCGGGTGCTGGTGGCCTAAAGCGCGGCGCTCGGCGTCGCAAACGTCTTGAAGCCGACATAAAAACCGCAGATAAGGGCGTGCAACCTGACCAAAGGACGGTTGCATGCCCGCACATCTCTCAACCTGGCCCGAGGCCGCCGCCGACCTGATCGCCGTGGCCGCCGGGCGCGCGCCGGCCGACATGGTCATCCGCGGCGGGGCCTGGGTGAATGTGCACAGCCGCGAGGTTATCCCCGCCACCGACATCGCCATCGCCCGGGGCCGGTTTGCCTATTGCGGGCCGGATGCGGGTGCCATGGTGGGGCCCGAGACGCAGGTGATCGAGGCCCGGGGCCGCTTCATGATCCCCGGGCTTTGCGACGGGCATATGCATATCGAAAGCGGCATGCTGACGGTCAGCCGCTTTGTCGAGGCGGTGGTCCCGCATGGCACCACGACCATGTTCGTCGACCCCCATGAGGTGGCCAATGTGATGGGCCTGCCCGGCGTGCGGCTGATGCATGACGAGGCGCTGGCCCAGCCGGTGAATGTGTTTGTGCAGATGCCCTCCTGCGCGCCCTCGGCCCCGGGGCTGGAGACGACGGGCTGCGAGATCACGCCTCAGGATGTGGCCGAGGCGATGGGCTGGCCCGGCATCATCGGTTTGGGCGAGATGATGAACTTTCCCGGCGTGATGGCGGGCGATGCCAAGATGCTGGCCGAAATCGCCGCCGCGCAGGCCGCCGGCAAGACGGTGGGCGGGCATTACGCTTCGCCCGATCTGGCCGGGCTGCACGCCTATGCCGCCGGTGGGCCGGCGGACGACCATGAGGGCACGCGCGAGGAAGATGCGATTGCGCGGGTGCGCCAGGGCATGCGGGCGATGCTGCGGCTGGGCAGTGCGTGGTATGATGTGAAGGCCCAGATCACCGCGGTCACCGAACGGGGCCTCGACCCGCGGGGCTTTATCCTCTGCACCGATGATTGCCATTCCGGCACGCTGGTGCATGACGGGCATATGAACCGGGTGGTCCGCCATGCCATCGAATGCGGGCTCGACCCGCTGATCGCCCTGCAGATGGCCACGATCAACACCGCCACGCATTTCGGGCTGGAGCGTGAGCTGGGCTCGATCGCGCCGGGCCGGCGGGCCGATCTGATCCTGACATCGGATCTGCGCGCTTTGCCCGTCGAGACGGTGATCGCCCGCGGTGCGGTGCTGGCCGAAAGCGGGGCGGCCACCAGCCCGCCCGTGGCCTTTGACTGGCCGGCCGAGGCGCGGGCGACCGTACGGCTGGGCCGGGCGCTTGCGGCGGGTGATTTCGCAATCCCCGCGCCGGCGGGCGTGACGGATGTTGAGGCGCGCATCATCGGGGTCGTCGAAAACCAGGCCCCGACCCAGGCGCTCACCGGCCGCATTGCGGTGACGGGCGGTGTTCTGGCGCCAGCTGCGCCGGTGGCCCGGCTCGCGCTGGTTGAGCGGCACCGCGCCACCGGCGGCGTGACCAACGCGCTCGTCTCGGGCTTTGGCTATGACGTGCCCTGCGCCGTGGCCTCGACCGTGGCGCATGACAGCCATCATATGATCGTCGTGGGCACCGATCCCGCCGATATGGCCCGGGCCGCGAACCGGCTGGCCGAGATGGGCGGCGGC
>JBCBKN010000045.1:0-16188 GCA_038521775.1 Pseudomonadota bacterium
GATACCGGAGAGGGTCTGGCCGCCGACGCCACCTTCCGCGCGCTGACGCTTGCCGCCGAACTGGGCATCGAGACCGATCTGAGCCAGCTTGCCGACGGCCGCTTCATCGTGCTGCGGGTCGATGAGGTTGACCCTGCCGCGCTGATCCCCTTTGAGGAGGTGGCCGAGCGGGTCGAGGCCGATTGGCGCCAGCAGCGCCAGCTCGAGGCGGTGACCGCGCAAGCCGAGGCCTTGGCCGATCGCATTCGCAATGGAACGCCGCTCTCGCGTGCCGCGATGGGTCTGGGCCTGACCCCGGCCGAGATCGGGCCGGTGCTGCGCAGCGCCACGGCCGATGGCGTGCCCGCAACGCTGATCGCCGAGGTGTTCGAGCTGCCGCTCGACGGTGCTGCGGTTCTGGCGCATGAGGCGGCGGTCTATGTCGCCCAGCCCCTGTCGGTGCTCAGCTTCGATCCCACAAGCCCGGTTGCCTTTATCGAGATGCTGCAGTTTCAAGAGGTCTTCAACCAATCCTATGTCAACGATGTGCTGACCTATTATGTCGAGGCGGTCGCGACCCGCGGTGACCCGCGGATCTATCCCGGCGTCATGGAAAATGCCCTGACCATGGTCACGCATCAGCCGATGCAGCATTACTGATGCCGATCCAGCCCGATTTCGCCAGCTTCGCCGAGGGCTGGGCGGCCGGGCAAAACCAGATCCTCTGGGCGGAGCTTCCGGCCGATCTCGACACGCCCGTGGCGCTGATGCTGAAGCTTGCCGGCAGCCGCAAGGATTGCTTCATGCTGGAATCGGTCACCGGGGGCGAAACCCGCGGCCGCTACTCGGTTGTCGGCATGAAACCCGATCTGGTCTGGCGCTGCCATGGCAGCAAGGCCGAGATCAACCGCGCCGCCCGCTATGATCCGGAGGCGTTTGAGCCCGACGCGCGAGACCCGCTCGCCTCGTTCCGGGCGCTGATGGAGGAAAGCCGCATCGATCTGCCCGCGGGGCTGCCCCCGATGGCGGCGGGGCTTTTTGGCTATCTGGGGTATGACATGATCCGGCTGGTGGAGCGGCTGGGCGCGCCCAATCCCGACCCGCTGGGCCTGCCCGACGCGCTGATGCTGCGGCCCTCGATCATGGCCATCCTCGACGGGGTGCGCGATCAGGTGACCCTGGTCGCACCGATCTGGGCCGATGCCACCGTGCCGGCCCGCGCCGCCTATGCCCGCGCCGCCGAACGTCTGCAGGATGCGATCGCCGATCTTGACCGCGCACCGGCCAATGCCCGCGACCTCGCCCATGCCGATGGGCCGGGCGAACCCGTCTCAAACACCAGCGAGGCCGAGTACCGGGCCATGGTGCGCCGGGCCAAGGAATACATCGCGGCGGGCGACATCTTTCAGGTGGTGCCGTCGCAGCGCTGGGCCCTGCCCTTTGCGCTGCCGCCCTTTGCGCTTTACCGCGCCCTGCGCCGGACCAACCCGAGCCCCTATATGTTCTATTTCGACTTCGGGGGGTTCCAGCTTGTCGGCGCCAGCCCCGAGATCCTGGTGCGGGTGCGGGGCGGCGAGGTCACGGTGCGCCCCATCGCCGGCACCCGGCCGCGCGGCGCCACGCCCGATGAGGATGCAGCGCTGGAGGCCGATCTGCTTTCCGACCCCAAGGAGCGGGCCGAGCATCTCATGCTGCTCGATCTAGGGCGCAACGATGTTGGCCGCGTGGCCAAGATCGGCACGGTCGATCCCAATGAGCGCTTTATCATCGAGCGCTACAGCCATGTGATGCACATCGTCTCGAATGTGCGCGGCACGCTGCGCGACGATCAGGATGCGCTGTCGGCCCTGCTGGCCGGGCTGCCCGCCGGCACCGTCTCGGGCGCGCCGAAAATCCGTGCGATGGAGATCATCGACGAGCTTGAGCATGAAAAGCGCGGCGTCTATGGCGGCGGCGTGGGGTATTTTTCGGCCGCGGGCGACATGGATGTGTGCATTGCGCTGCGCACCGGGCTGGTCAAGGACGGCACGCTTTACGTGCAGGCCGGGGGCGGCGTGGTGCATGATTCCGACCCGGCCGCGGAGTATCAGGAGACGGTCAACAAGGCCGGCGCTCTGATGCAGGCCGCGCGGGAGGCCGTGCAGTTTGCCAGCGGCGCCCCCCGCCCGCAGCGCTAGCCCCGAGGGTCAGGACGCAGGGCGGCTAGAGGCCCGGCCCGTCCGCCCCGGGCGCGAGATCCTGCGCAAAGACGATCTGATTGCCGTCGCGGTCGGTAAAGCGCACCTCGCGGCAGCGCCAGGGCTGGTCGAGCGGACCATCGATCATGGCACCCTGCGCCTGGGCCAGCTCGGCCAAACTCTCGGCATCGTCGACATAAAGATAGGCGGCAAAACCCGGCGACCGTGTTGGCTCGTCGGCCTGATGCAGCGCCAGGGTCACGTCGCCGAGGCGCAGAATGGCAAAATGCGGCGGCGCATCGCCATCGGCCCAGAACCCGGCCGTTTCAAAGCCAAAGCTGCGCGACAGGGCCTGCGCGCTCGCGCGCACATCGCGGCAGGTGAGGGCGGGCATCGCGCGCAATCCTGTTGGCATGAGCGCTCCGCTATCCCCGAGCCCGCGAACCCATGGTCAGACCCCTTCCGCCGGCGCGGCATCCACCGGCGCCTTGGCCGCAACGCCGACCTGGGCTGCGCGCAAAAGGCGGCCCGAGAGCGTGAACCCGCCGCCGATCACCTGGATGATCGAGCCCGGCTCGGCGCCGGGCACCGGCGCTTCGAACATCGCCTGATGCAGATTGGGGTCGAACCGGTCGCCGATATCCGGCTTGACCTCCTCGATCTTGTGCTTGGCAAAGGTGGCCAGCAACTCGCGCAGCGTCAGCTCAACGCCTTCGATAAAGGCCGGCATGGCGGCGCGATGCTCGTCCTCGGCGGTGCTGAGCGCCCGGGTCAGATTGTCATGAACCGACAGAAGATCGCGCGCCAGCCGCTGCCCGCCATAGGCCTCGGCATCCTTGCGGTCCCGCTCGGCCCGCTTGCGGGTGTTCTCGGCATCGGCAAGCGCCCGCAGCAAACGGTCACGCAGCTCGTCACGCTCGGTCGTCAGGCTCAGGATCTGCTCATCGCGCGGATCGAGAATGGCGTCGGCCGTACCGTTGGCAGTTGCCCCGTCAGGGCCAGTGCCATTGGCATTGGCGGCATCCGGTGCCGCGCTCCCATCCTCCGCCGCTGCGGGGCTGTCACCCTTGGGGTCGGTTTGGTCTGCACTCTGTTTGTCGTCCGCCATGCTCAACTTCTTCCGGTTCGCGGCCTGTCCGAGACCAGGCTTCCCACCAGTCGCGCCGTATAGTCAACAATCGGCACGATGCGACCATAGTTCAGCCGCGTCGGCCCGATGACGCCAAGGGCTCCGATGATTCGCCTGTCCGCGTCCATATAAGGCGAAATCACCAGAGATGAACCGGAGAGCGAAAAGAGCTTGTTCTCCGACCCGATATAGACGCGCACGCCCTCGCCATCCTCGGCAAGCTCCAAAAGCTGCGCGATGTCTTGCTTGCGCTCCAGATCGTCAAAGAGCTGGCGCACGCGATCAAGATCCCCGGCCGTGACCTCGTCGAGCAGGTTGGCGCGCCCCCGCACGATCAGCCGGGCCGGTGCAGCGGCGGTTTCGGTCTCCCAGATCGCGATGCCCTGATCGACGAGATTGCGCGCCAGGCTGTCGAGCTCCTGGCGCTTGGCGTTGATCTCGCCGGCCATCACGGTCTGCAGATCGCCCAGCGTGCGACCCCGCATCAGCGCGTTGAGGAAATTGGAGGCGGCCTGCATCGAGGAGGGGGTCAGCCCCTTTGGCGGCACGAAGAGACGGTTTTCGACATGACCATCTTCGGTCACCAGAATGGCAAGCGCGGCATCGCCCGAGACCGGGACGAATTCGATATGCCGGATCGGGGCGTCATGCTTGGGCGACAGCACCAGGCTTGCCCCCTGCGTGAGGCCCGACAGCATCTGCCCGGCCCGGTCCAGCACATCGGCAATGTCGGGGTTCGGCCGGCCCAGCCGCTGCTCGATCTCCTGCCGCTCCTCCTCGGAGATATCGCCGATCTCCAGCAGGCCGTCGACAAAGAGACGCAGGCCGATCTGGGTGGGCACCCGGCCGGCCGACACATGCGGGCTGTCGAGCAGGCCGAGCTCCTCAAGATCCTGCATCACGTTGCGCACCGAGGCCGGCGAGATCTTTTCCGGGTTCACCCGCGAGAGGGTGCGCGAGCCCACCGGCTCGCCCGTCTCCAGATAGGTCTCGACAAGCTGGCGGAAGATCGAGCGGCTGCGCTCATTCAGCCCGGCAAGCGGGCCCTGGTCGCTGGCGGTGCCGCTCACCCCGCCTCACGCGGGCGACGGGCCGCGGCCGCGCCGGGAACCTCGCCCTCCTCCATCCGCGAGACCATCCGGTCATACTCGGGATGGATGGTGCCCAGCAGCCGGTCCCAGATCGAGAAGAAATTGCCGTAATTGTAGCGAAACTGCGAATGATGCAGGTCGTGATAGGTGGTGCAGATCATCGGCGACGGGGCGCGCGAGGACCGCGAGGCGAAATACTCAAACCCCGCATGGCCGATCATGCCGGTGATCTGATCGAAAAGCCGAAGCGCAAACACCGCCGCGGCCGGGATCGGCAGGATGAACCAGACCACGAGGTAAAAGCTGTGCTCGATGAGCGTGTCGACACTGGTCGAGGCGTCGTTGGACCAGGCGGTCGGCGCCACGGCTTTGTGATGCAGCGCATGAAAGCGGTAGAAGGCCGGCAGGTGCAGCAGACGGTGGCCGAAATAGAACCAGGCGTCGAAAATCACCAGCGCGACCGCAAAGCCCAGGGCAAATGACCACCAGGAATGGTCGAGCGGGGTCATCGTCCAGCCCTGAAGCTGCGCAAAGCAGCCCGCCGAGAGCAGACCGGCCGACACCGCAAGCGCCTTGAGCGAGGCAATAATATCCTCCCGCATGCGCTTTGCGCCGTCGCGCCCGGGCTGGATGCGGCGGTCGGGATTGCGCGCATTGACCCAGGCCAGCCCGGCGCCCAGCGTGAAATAGACCGCAAGGCTTGCCAGATAGATCAGCGCATAGATGCCCAGAAACTCGACAAGCACGGCGGCCTTCTCCCCAATCGGCTGATATGCAGAATTTAGACAGCTCTGCTGCGCGGTCAATGCGCCCAGTTGGCGCGCAATATCTGCGCCAGGCCGCGCCGCGACTTGTCCCCGCGCCCGTGCCTCTGTTAAGAAATCGGGTCTTCTTCGGGGACCGCCTGAAAGACCGCCTCAAAGACTGCCCCAAAGACTGCCCCAAAGACTGCCCCAAAGACTGCCCCAAAGACTGCCCCAAAGACTGCCCCAAAGACTGCCAATGTGGAGCCCCCATGCGCACTTCAGGACGATCCGCCGGGACCTTGCGCCCGGTCAGCATCGAAACCGGCCTGTCGCGCCACGCCGAGGGCTCCTGCCTGATCCGCTGTGGCGAGACGCATGTGGTCTGCACCGCCACGGTCGAGGATCGGGTGCCGCCCTTTCTGCGTAATACCGGGCTCGGCTGGGTGACGGCGGAATACGGAATGCTGCCCCGGGCGACCACGACCCGCAATCAGCGTGAGGCCAAGCGCGGCCAGTCCGGCCGCACGCAGGAGATCCAGCGCCTGATCGGCCGCAGCCTGCGCGCCGGCGTCGATCGTGCGGCACTGGGCGAGCGGCAGATCACGCTGGATTGCGACGTGATCCAGGCCGATGGCGGCACGCGCTGCGCCTCGATCACCGGCGGCTGGGTGGCGCTGCGGCTTGCGGTCGACCGGCTGATGAAATCGGGCGCGGTGAAGCTCGACCCGCTGACCGACCAGGTTGCCGCGGTCAGTTGCGGGGTGATCGGCGGGGCCGCAATCCTCGATCTGGATTACGAGGAGGACAGCCAGGCCGGAACCGATGCGAATTTCGTGATGACCGGAACCGGGCGGCTTGTGGAGGTTCAGGCCTCGGCCGAGGGTGAAGCCTTCTCCCAGGAGGAGCTCTCCCAGATGATGACGCTGGCAAGCGAGGGCTGCGCGGAGCTGATGACGGCGCAGCGCAGCGCCACGGGACGCTGAGCGGTCGGCACTGCCGAAACGAGAGGAGACCGTCCGGGGCGACTATGGAAAGATGCGTTTTTAGATGCGAGGTGTTGCTGGGTCAGACGCATCCTCCGTCCTGGTCAAAGATTGCCGAGGTGATGGGCACGGTCTTCCCGCAGCAGGCCGGCGAGATCTATATCGACCCGACTGCCGACGGCCATGCGCATCTGACCGTGGGCGGTCTGGCGCTGCAGGCCACCTTCGTGCCCTTTGCCCAGACATCGCTGGAGACGCCCGAGCATGCGGCCCATGTCGCGGTTTTCGCCGAAACAGTGGCGGCCGGGCCGGACGATCGCCGGGCGGTGGCACGGGCCGTGTCGCTGGTGGCCGCCAGCCTGGCCATGCGCCGCGACTGCGCCGGGCTGATCTGGAACGAGGTCGCCCGCATCGTGCCGCCGGCACGGGCCCGCAAGGCCGCCGCGCGGCTTGATCGGGGGCAGGATCCCTTCGCGCTTTGGATCGACATTGCGAGCCACCCGGTGACCGTTCGTGACCCGGAGGCCGCCGAGGCCGAACCGCTGGCAACGGCCTGCACCAACGGCCTCTGGCCGTTTTTCGGGCATGAGCTGGAGCTCGAAGCCGGGCCGGAGGCCGCCGAGGAGCAGAGCCGCATCCTGGGCGCAGTCCTGGCCCAGATCTTTCAGGATGGCGAGATGATCGCCAATGGTGCGTCGTTTCGCATCGAGAATGCCGGCGATTTCGTGGCGGGGCTGGAGCCGTCAGGGGAGGTGTTTGCCGGCCCCGTCTGTCGGCTGCGCCGCCTGCCCTCACCCGAAGAGGCCTCGGTCTCCGTAACGGGGGCCCTCGGTGCGCAGCGCCGTTTCTCGGCCATCGTTCTCTTCGACCCGCAGGCGCTGCCGCAACCCGCCGAGATCATCCGCGCCGTCGAACGGCAAACCAAGAAGCTGGGCGTGGTGCCGACGCTCGATGCCAAATCGACGGACCGGCTGGTCGCCGATTGGGGCGTGGTGCGCGGCGGCGGTGCCCGCAAATCGGAAATCATCCACCAGGGCTGGACCCTGCCCGAGCCGCTTGTGTCCTTCATCATGGCCGAAAGCGGCGATGTGGTGCTGCGCAACCCCGACCTGCTCGAAGGCTCGGTGCCCGTGCTGATCCGCGAGATGCACTCGGTCACCCCGACCGAGCCGAGCATCCTGGGTGCGACCCTGCTGACCGGCCTGTCGGGGGCGCTTCTCACCCTTCCCGGGGCGCGGGGCGTGGTCTGGCCAAGCTCGGGCATCGTGATGACCAAATCCGAGGCCGAGGAGCATCTGCGCCGCTCCGGTTCCAGCCTGCCCATCGCGCTCTGCGTGGCGCGGCTGGCGCTGGAGCTTGAGGGCGGGCGCCAGGTCTTCGTCACCCGCGGCCTGGCCGAGCTGGGCGAGCGCAACATCCTGATGACCATGGACGACCCCTCCGACCAGCGCATGCGCGAGGTGTTCGACAGCCTGGTGCGGGCAAGCTTTGAGCGCGAGCTGGTCCGCCGCGGCGATGTCTATGTCAACGATCGCGACGGCGCACGGTTCGAGGTGGAAGAGGTCAAGATCGAGGGCATCGGCCCCGTTTTGAAAGCACGCATGGTTGCACCGCCCAAACCCTCCAGCGGGCTGGGCCGGTTTCTGCGCAAGAGGTGACGCGGCCGATGATTGACCTGGGCGAGCGGCTGTTGGTGGCCTCGCATAATGCAGGCAAGATCGACGAGATGCGCGCGATCCTGGGCGCGGAAGGCATCGAGATCGTCACCGCGGCCGACATGGATCTGGACGAACCGCCCGAAACCGAGACGAGCTTTGCCGGCAATGCCCGCATCAAGGCGCATGAGGCCGCCCGGGCCACCGGCCTGCCGGCGCTGTCGGATGATTCCGGGCTGGAGGTCGATGCGTTGGGCGGCGCGCCCGGGGTCTACACCGCCGATTGGGCCGAAACGCCGCAGGGGCGCGATTTTACCATGGCCATGACCCGCCTGCATGGCGAGCTTCTGGCCAGCGGGGCTGCCGAACCCTGGCATGCGCGCTTTGTCAGCACCCTCTGTCTGGCCTGGCCCGACGGGAGGGATCGCCTCTTTGAGGGCCGCGCCGAAGGCCACATCATTTGGCCGATGCGCGGCACGCTGGGCCATGGTTTTGACCCGGTCTTTGTGCCCACCGGCGAGACCCGCACCTTTGCGGAGTTTCCGCCCGAGGAGAAAAACCAGGTCAGCCATCGCGCCGCATCGATCCGGCGGTTTCTGGCCGCCCTTAAGGAGGCGCGGGCATGAGCCCGTCGCCGCGACGGCTGATCTCGACCGGATCGCCGATGGAGGCGCAGCTTGCCTATAGCCGCGCGGTGGTTCAGGGCGATTGGTGCATCATCTCGGGCGTGACGGGCTATGACTATGCGACCATGACACTGCCTGACGGCGTGGCCGCGCAGGCCCGCAACTGCTTTTCCACCATTGCGGATGTGCTGACGGAGGCGGGGTTTGCCTGGGCCGATCTCATCCGCGCGACCTATTATGTCACCGACCGTGCGCTGGTCGACGAATTGGCGCCGGTGCTGGCCGAGCATCTGGGCAATGTTCGCCCGGCCGCCAGCATGGTGATCGCCCAGCTGATCCGGCCGGACATGCTGGTTGAGATTGAGGTCGCGGCGTTTCGTGGCTGACGCCGCCACCAGCGCGGCGCCCAAGCAGATCGGGCCCGAAAAGACTGCGCCCAATGATGGACCCGCGGCACGCAAGGGGGCGGTGTGGGATTGGCGCCCGGGTGGCTTCGGGCTCTACATCCATTGGCCCTTCTGCCGCGCAAAATGCCCCTATTGCGATTTCAACAGCCATGTGCGCGGCCAGATCGACCAGGCCCGCTGGCGCGCGGCCTTGCTGGCGGAACTGGCGCATGCGGCGGCCGAAACCCCGGGACGTCGGCTCAACAGCATCTTTTTTGGCGGCGGCACCCCCAGCTTGATGGCGCCCGACACGGTTGCCGCGCTGATTGCCGCGGCGCGCCGGTTCTGGCACCCGACCGAAGACATGGAAATCACGCTGGAGGCGAACCCGACCTCGGTCGAGGCGGCACGGTTCCGGGCCTATGCGGCGGCCGGTGTCACGCGGATTTCCATTGGAATTCAAGCGCTTAGAGATGATGCCCTGCACCTTTTGGGCCGACAGCACAGCGCAGCCGAGGCCCGCCATGCCTATGAGATCGCCCGGTCCTGCTTTGACCGGGTCAGCTTCGATCTGATCTATGCAAGGCAAGGGCAGAGCCTTGCCGCCTGGCGCGCCGAACTGGCCGAGGCGCTGTCGATGGCGGCCGATCACCTCTCGCTTTACCAGCTGACCATCGAGCCCGGCACGGCGTTTGCGGCCCGGCATGCGGCCGGCGGGCTGCGCGGGCTGCCCGACCCCGATCTTGGCGCCGATCTCTTTGAGACCACGCAGGAGATGTGCGGCGCGGCCGGTATGCCGGCCTATGAGGTCTCCAACCACGCAGTGCCAGGCCAGGAGAGCCGGCACAATCTGGTCTATTGGCGGCAGGGGGATTGGGTGGGGATCGGCCCGGGCGCGCATGGCCGGGTGACGCGAGACGGTCTGCGGCATGCCACCGAGACGCATGCCGATCCTGAAATCTGGATGCGCGCGGTTGCGCGCCATGGCCATGCACGGGCGGTTGACGCCCCGGTCGTGCGCGAGGACCAGCGCGACGAGGCGGTCCTGATGGGGTTGCGCCTGACCGAGGGGCTGGACCTGGCCCGGTTGCGAGGGCTTGCGGCCGCGGCGTCCGACACCGATCATGGGCTGAACGGCCCGGCATTGGCAGCGCTGCGCGATGCGGGCATGATCTGGCAGACCGATGCACGGCTTGGAACCACCGCGCGAGGGCGGCTGGTGCTCGATCACATTGCAGCGTCCCTGCTCGCCTGACCGGTTTACCCCCTTTTTCCGGCTCTGCTTCAGGCTATCTCTGAAAGATCGCGGGGAGGACGGCATGCGGCCGGTCTGGTTTCTGATTGGGCTTCTGAGCGTCGGGCTCGGCGCGCTTGGGGTTGTGCTGCCGCTGCTGCCCACGGTTCCGTTCATGCTGTTGGCGGCGTTCAGCTTTGCCCGGTCGTCGCCGCGTTTTCACGACTGGCTGTTGGCGCATCGAACCTTCGGGCCGCAGATCGTGGCCTGGCGGGATCATGGCGCGATTCCACGCCGCGCGAAATGGATCGCAACGGCGTCAATCGGCGCTGCCTTCTGCATATCGCTGCTTTTGGGTGTGGCTCTACAATATCTTGTGATTCAGGCGCTGGTGCTGTCGGTTGTGACGCTGTTCGTCTGGACGAGGCCCCATGGTGCTGCCCCGGGCCCGACCCTGGGCCCGACCCCGTGCCCCACCCCATGCCCAACGGCAGACGAGACGCCTCAATCGCCGCCGCTCAAAAGCTGACAGAGCCCGTCAAGCTCATCGAGATCGCGATAGGTGATCCGCAGCTCGCCGGCTGTGCCGCGATGGGCGATGGTGACTTTCAGGCCCAGCTGGGCGGTCAGATCGGCCTCCAGCGCGCGGGTGTCGGCATCCTTCGCCGCCACCGGTGTGGCCGAGGCCGCAGCGTTCGGCGGTTCAGCGGCGCTGTCCCGGGCCAGCTTTTCGGCCGCACGCACCGAGAGGCCGCGCCGGATGACCTCGGCGGCAAGCTTGGAGGGTTGACGAGCCGTCACCAGGGTGCGCGCATGCCCCGGCGAGAGCGTGCCGTCGCGCACCCAGGACAGCACGTCATCGGGCAGCGTCAGCAAGCGCAGCAGATTGGCAATATGGCTGCGGCTCTTGCCCATGGCCTCGGCGAGCCGCTCCTGCGTGTGCCCGAACCGATCCATCAGCTGGCGATAGCCCATCGCCTCTTCGACCGCATTCAGATCAGCGCGCTGAATGTTCTCGATGATGCCGACCTCCAGCAGATCGGTGTCGGTGAACTCCCGCACCAGAACCGGCACTTCATGCTGGCGGGCGATCTGGGCGGCGCGCCACCGACGCTCACCGGCCACAATCTGATAGTGACCGTCGACCTTCGGATCTGGCCGGACAATGAGCGGCTGCAGAATACCCTTCTGCTCAATCGACGCGGCGAGTTCGGCCAGCTCATCCTCGCCAAAATACCGCCGGGGCTGATCGGGGTTCGGCGACAGCGCCTCGATGGGCAGCATGCTGTCCGGGGTCGGCGCCGCGGTGCTGGTCGCTGTGGGTGTGCCAACATCGGCAAGGAGCGCTGACAGACCCCGCCCCAGACCCCGCTTTTCCGGCTTCTTCGGTGCGTCCATGATGCCGATCCTATCCCGCTTCCGCCAGCACGCCACGCTCGCGCGCCAACAGCTCGGCCGCCAGCTTTTGATAGGCAATGCTGCCTGAACAGGTGTGGTCATAGATGATGGCTGGCAGCGCGTGGGATGGCGCTTCGGACAAACGCACATTGCGCGGGATGACGGTGTCATAGACCAGCCCGGCCAGGTTTTCCCGAACGTCGGCGGCAACCTGCGCCGAGAGGTTGTTGCGCCGGTCATACATGGTCAGAACCACGCCCATCAGCCGAAGCTCGGGATTGTGCGACTGGCGGATCTGGCGAATTGTGATCAACAGCTGGCTGAGACCCTCCAGCGCGAAGAACTCGCATTGCAGCGGAACGAGCACAGAATGTGCTGCCACCATTGCATTGACCGTCAACATGTTGAGGGATGGCGGACAGTCGATAAGGATGTAATCGTATTGGGCCGTGGACGCAGGGGCCTCACGCTCGCCCGGCGCATCCCCGCGCAATCCCTGACGGAGGCGGAAAAGCCGGTTAGAATCGCCCACAAGCGACACGTCAACCGAGCTCAGATCGGGCGTTGCGGGCACGATGTCGAGATTGGGCAGCCGGGTTGCGCTGCGCACATCGTCCAGTGGCGCCCCATGCATGATCAGATCATAGGTGTTCATCGCCCGCTGCGCCGCGCTCACGCCCAGCCCTGTCGATGCATTGCCCTGCGGGTCGGCATCCACCAACAGTACACGCTTGCCCACAGCCGACAGCGCGGTGCCCAGATTGATGGCGGTCGTTGTCTTGCCGACGCCGCCTTTCTGGTTGGCGACGGCCACGACCTGGCCCGGAAAGTCCATGAATTTGCCGTTAGCTGGCACGCCGCACCCCCTCGATGCAGAGAATTGACGCCGTCGGATGAGTGAGACTCGGGATCGCCCTGACCTCACTATGCCAAGATTTCGCGGCCTCGGTCAATTCTGATTCGTGGTCGGCACCCTTCAAAAACAGGCATTGGGTGGTCGGGCCGATAAACGGATAGGCCAGTTCGAGGAGTTTCGGAAGCGGGGCGAGCGCCCTGGCGGAAACGATGTCGAATTCGGCAGGGTGGTGGTCTTCAAGTCTGGTCGTTTCGACCTCGCAATGCACCCCGGTGGCCCGCACCACCTCTCGCAGAAAAGCGCCCTTTCGGGTGTCGCTGTCGATAAGCGTCACCGAAAGATCCGGCCGCGTTTCCGCGGCGAGAATGGCTATGACCAGCCCTGGGAATCCTCCGCCACTGCCAAGATCGATCCAGCTCCGTGCCTTTTGGTGTGCCAGATCGAGGATCTGGGCCGAATCGACGAAATGACGCCACCAAAGATCGCCAAGACTGGCCTTGGACACCAGATTGATCCGCGGCGACCATTTTGCGAGCAACGCTGCATAGGTCGTGAGGCGCTCGAGTGTTTCACGTGAAACATCAAACTCCGCCTGGAAGCGTTCTGCCCCGGTCATCTGTTGCTGGCAGCGGCCGCCTTCTGCGCGCGTTTGATCTGGATCAGGATCAGGGTCAACGCCGCCGGAGTCATACCTTCGATGCGCCCAGCCTGCCCAAGTGTTTCGGGGCGAACCCGCTCCAATTTGTGCTGAAGTTCCTTCGACAGGCCAGGTTGATTGTGAAACGGGAAGTCAGGTGGGATCTCAGTCGCCTCTTCACCCGACAGGCGATCGATTTCCTGCTGTTGGCGCGCAAGATAGACGGCATAGGTCGCATCAAAGGCGATCTGACGTCCGATCTCCGGCGCTATGTCGGACAATTTCGGCCAAAGAGACGTCAAATCGGCGAAACCAACATCCGGAAAGGCAAGGATATCCAACCCGGTGCGGGCGATACCGTCGCGCCCCGCCGACACACCGATGGATTTGAGCTCAGACGGGCTCGCGGACAGCTGGGACAACCTCTCGCGCCCTTTCGACAGTGCAGACTGCTTCTTGAGGAAGCGCTCAGAACGATCCGGCGCAACGCATCCCAGCGTCATTGCCAAAGGGGTCAGACGCTGATCTGCATTGTCGGCCCGCAATTGCAGCCGATACTCGGCGCGTGACGTGAACATTCGGTAAGGTTCCGTCACCCCCCGCGTCACGAGATCGTCGATCATCACGCCAACATAGCTGTTTGAGCGCGTCAGATGAATCGGCTCTCGTCCAAGCGCGGCGAGCGCTGCGTTGAGCCCGGCCACCAGACCCTGCGCCGCAGCTTCCTCATATCCTGTGGTTCCATTGATCTGACCCGCAAGATACAGCCCTGGAAGCGCCGTCAGTTCAAGGCTTCGCCGCAGGGCACGCGGATCGATATAATCATACTCGATGGCATAGCCCGGTTGGAGGATCTTGGCGGCCTCGAGCCCGGGTATGCTGGCGACATAAGCCTCCTGCACGTCTTCCGGCAAGGATGTCGAGATGCCGTTGGGATAAACGACATCTGTTGTCAGCCCCTCCGGCTCCAGAAAGATCTGGTGCGAGCTGCGGTCCGCAAAGCGAACCACCTTGTCCTCAATCGATGGGCAATAGCGGGGACCGACCCCATCGACATGCCCGCCATAGAGCGCGGAGCGGGAGAGGTTGCGCCGAATGATCTCATGCGTCTCAGCGGTTGTGCGGGTGATGCCGCAGGCGACCTGGTGGGCCTGCACCGCCTCCGTCATGAATGAAAAGAACACGGGATCGGCATCCGCCGGCTGGCTGTCGACACGATCCCAGTCGATGGTCGTGCCATCCAAACGCGGGGGCGTGCCCGTTTTGAGGCGCCCGATGGGCAAATCCAACCCTCGAAGCCGTGTGGCAAGCCGAGTCGCCGCCGAATCACCGATCCGTCCGCCAGATTTGCGTTGATCCCCGATATGGATCACACCGCCCAGGAAGGTGCCCGTCGTCAAAACCACCGCACCGGCCCGAAGGCACTGTCCATCTGACAGCTCCACACCAACCACCGATCCAGTATTAGTGATGAGATCGACGACTTCACCCTCGCGGACCTTAAGAGATCTAGCGGATGTGATCGCTTGCTGAGCTGCAGCGCGGTAGAGCACCCGGTCTGACTGGGTTCTTGGACCCTGAACCGCTGGGCCTTTCCGACGATTGAGCAGCCGGTACTGAATGCCGGATGCATCGGCCAGACGGCCCATCAAGCCATCGAACGCGTCGACTTCTCGAACCAGATGGCCCTTCCCCAGACCCCCGATTGCCGGGTTGCAGGACATTTCGCCAATGCTATCGAAGCGATGCGTCACCAGAATCGTGTGCGCGCCAAGGCGCGCCGCGGCATGCGCCGCTTCAATCCCGGCATGGCCACCGCCAACAACGATGACATCTGCGTCGCTCTGTTTCACGTGAAACACTCCAGCTATTTTCCCAAACAGAACCGCGCAAAGATGGTGTCGAGAAGCGCCTCGACATCGACATGGCCAAGGACCGCTTCGAGGTCCGCGCAACAGAGCCGCAGCGACTCAGCCGCAAGCTCAACCCGCCCAGCAGATGATCGAAGAGTCGCTATGGCATGGTCAAGTTGCCGGACGCCATCCTCCAGCGCTCGACGGTGCCGTATCCGAATCACATCCGTTGCGCCAGCGGCCCTGGCCGACAGCCGACTTGTCGCCCGGTCGAGAAGCTCCGTAACGCCTTCCCCAGTAACACCAGATACAGCATCCTTTGGTGGAGTCGGCACGAGATCTGCCTTCGCCTCCACCACAAGATCCTCTTCGGTCAGGTCCAGGCCAAGGTCCTCGGGGCGGGCGCCGGGCGGTATCAGTGCAATTCGAAGATCGGCCGACGCCGCGCGATCGCGGGTGCGGCGAATGCCTATTCGTTCAACCTCATCCTCGGTCTCGCGCAGGCCAGCCGTGTCCAGCAGCGTCACCGGAAGCCCGTTGAGGTTCAGCCGGACCTCGAGCACATCCCGCGTCGTTCCCGCAATGCGCGAGGTGATCGCGATGTCCCGCGCGGCGATCCGGTTCAGCAGCGTCGATTTGCCGGCATTTGGCGGCCCGACCAAGGCCACCTCAAACCCCTCCCGGATGCGCTCTGCCGCCGTCGCGCCTACAAGATGTTGAGACAGTTCCGCATGCAACCGCTCTATATCGACAAGAACCCCTGGAATGAGGTCATCCGGAATGTCCTCATCGCTGAAATCAATGCTGGCTTCGAGCAGCGATCGCGCTGTCACGAGCCGCCCGCGCCAGGCGGCGATCTTGGAGGAGAGATGGCCCGAATAGACCCGCATTGCCTGCCGGCGCTGGGCCTCGGTCTCCGCATGCAGCAGATCGTCCAGACCCTCGGCCTGGGCAAGATCCATGCGCCCGTTTTCCAGTGCCCGTCGGGTGAACTCGCCCGGCTCGGCCAGTCGGAGCGCGGGCATGGAGGACAGCCGCTGCAAAACCGCCTCCGTGACCGCCCGTGCCCCATGGCAGTGCAGCTCGGCCATGCGCTCACCCGTGGCGCTTCGCCCTGGTTCAAAGAGCAAGACCAGCGCCTCGTCCAGCCGTTCGCCCGATGCATCCAGCAGCCAGCGAAGCGAGGCCATCCGCGGGTGCGGCAGGGCTTTTTGGGTCAGCGCGGCGACCGCCTCCCAGGATGCCGGGCCGGAGAGGCGCAGGACCGCGATGGCCGACACGCCCCGCGCCGTGGCCGGTGCAAAGATCGTGTCGCCCAGAGCCTCCGCCACCGCACCGCCCGGTCCCGTCTCAGGTGTTCATCGACTCGAAGAACTCGCCATTCGTTTTCGTCTGCTTGAGCTTGCCCAGCAGGAACTCGATGGCGTCGGTGCTGCCC
>JBCBKN010000046.1:0-16183 GCA_038521775.1 Pseudomonadota bacterium
GCACCTGCACCGCCAGCGCCATCGGGGTGGCAGCGCTGCCCTCCAGATAGGCGTGCAGCGCAGCGACATCGGTCGGATGCCCGGGCTCGCGATCGCACCGCCGCGCGGCGATGAGCGTCTCGAACCTGTGGGCCTCCAGCCCCGCCTCGGCCACGACCGGCGCCAGGGCCTCCAGCACCGGATGCGCCCGGGCCGGCCGCCCCGCGCAGATCTCGCGCAGCCCGTCCTCCCAGAACTGCAGCCGCATCAGGCCGATCATCGGCTCCTGCGAGGCCCAGGGCGCGCGGGCAATCTCGGCAAACGCAGCGTATAGCGGCAAAAGCCGCGCCCGGCCGGCAACCGGCGCGGTCATGGCCGAGAGAAACCGGTCGGGATCGGCCTCGGCCACAAGCGCTGCGCAATGATCGAGCGGGGTCACGGCGCGGGCCTAGCCATCCGGGGCGCAGACCACCATCAGATAGTCATACTCCGGCCCGAACCGCGCCCGCATCGCGATCTCGTGGCGCGCCTCGGCAAGCGCGGTATCGTCGCCATGCTGCGCCCGCAGCGCCGCCTCGCGCGCGGCCAAGGGGTCGTAATAGGCCGCCCAGGCTGCCGCGCCGATCGGAAAATCCATCAACACCCGATATCCCGCCGCAGTAACGGCGGCACGGATGCCCGCCGCATCGGTCATGGGCGGGTATTCGGCCTGCCACATCGCGGCACAAGCCGGCGAGGGCATGGGGGTCAGCCAGACCGGTTCCGAAAAGACCACCCGTGCGCCTGGGGCCAGCAGCTTTCGCCAGCCGGCAAGCCCCGCCGCGATGCCCAGGAAATAGATCGCCCCCTCGCACCAGATCAGATCGACCGAGCCTGGCGGCACGGGCGGCGCGGCCATATTTGTGCAGAGCGTGCGGAACCGTGCGCCTTGCCCCGCCTCGGCCACCCGCGCCTCGGCCTGGGCCAGAAACGGCGCATGGGTGTCGATCGCCGTGACCTGTGCCTCGGGCAGCCCCTCCAGCAGCGCAAGCGACCCCGCCCCGGGCCCGGCGCCCAGATCGAGCACGCTCAGCGGGCCCGACAGCCCGGTCGCGGCAATCGCGCGCGTAGCGCTGGCCGGATCGCCCGGCCCTTCGCGCGGGAGATCTGCATGCAGTCGGAAAAAGGCCGCCCGATCCATCGCTATTCGCCGGCCACCGGCGCGCCGTCGCGGATCAGCTTCCACAGGATCGCGTCGGACAGCGCCTGGAACGACGCATCGACAATATTGGCCGAGACCCCCACGGTCGACCAGCGCCGTCCCTGCCCGTCTTCGCTGTCGATCAGCACCCGGGTGACCGCCTCGGTCCCGCCATTGGTGATGCGCACCTTGAAATCGACCAGCTTCATGTCGTCGGTAAAGCGCTGATAGCGCCCCAGATCCTTGACCAGCGCGCGGCTGAGCGCGTTCACCGGCCCCTGGTCGGACTGGCAGACGGGATCGACCGATTCCGAGACCGACATCACCCGCGCGCCCTCGACATTCACCACCACAACCGCCTCGGAGACGGTCACCACCTCACCCAGCGCATTGCGCCGCCGCTCGACCATCACCCGATAGCGCTCGATGTCGAAAAAGCGCGGCAGACGGCCAAGCTCCTCGCGGGCCAGGATCTCAAAGGAGGCCCGGGCGCTGTCATAGGCAAAGCCCTGATCCTCGCGCTGCTTGACCGTCTCCAGGATCCGCCCCAGCGCGGGGTCGCCCTTGGCCACCTCCAGCCCCGCCTCGGCCAGACGCCCGCGCAGATTGGACTGGCCGGCCTGGTTTGACATCGGGATCACCCGCTCATTGCCCACCCAGTCGGGCGGCACATGCTCATAGGTGGTGGGGTCCTTGAGGATTGCGCTGGCGTGCAGCCCGGCCTTATGGGCAAAGGCCGCGGCCCCGACATAGGCCGCCTGCCGGCTGGGCACCCGGTTGAGGATATCGTCGAGCAGCCGGCTGACCTGGCGCAGATGGGTGAGCCCCTCGCGGGTGACGCGGGTCTCAAAGCGGCTGGCATAGGGCTCCTTGAGCAGGAGCGTCGGTATGAGCGCGGTGAGGTTGGCGTTCCCGCAGCGCTCGCCCAGCCCGTTGAGCGTGCCCTGGATCTGCCGGGCCCCGGCATCGACCGCCGCCAGCGTGCCGGCCACGGCGTTTTCGGTGTCATTATGGGTGTGAATGCCCAGCCGGTCGCCCGGAATGCCCGCCTCGATCACGGCCGAGGTGATCCGCCCGATCTCCTCAGGCAATGTGCCCCCGTTGGTGTCGCAGAGCACCACCCAGCGCGCGCCGGCCTCCAGCGCGGCCTGCAGACAGGAGAGCGCATAGCCCGGGTTGGCCTTGTAGCCGTCAAAGAAATGCTCGGCATCGAACAGCGCCTCACGCCCCAGCCCCACAAGATGCGCCACGCTGTCGGCAATCGCGGCGCGGTTTTCCTCCAGGCTCACCCCCAGCGCGGTGGTCACATGGAACTCATGCGTCTTGCCCACCAGGCAGACCGAGGCCGTGCCGGCATTGACCACGCCGGCCAGCACATCGTCATTGGCAACCGAGCGCCCCGCCCGCTTGGTCATCCCAAAGGCGGTCAGGGTGGCGCGGGTGAGCGGTGGCGGGGCGGCAAAGAACTCGCTGTCGGTGGGGTTGGCGCCCGGCCAGCCCCCCTCGATATGGTCGATCCCCAGCCCATCCAGTGCGGCCGCGATCCGCCGCTTGTCTTCGGCCGAGAAATCCACGCCCTGGGTCTGCTGCCCGTCGCGCAGCGTGGTGTCGAAAAGCCAAAGCCGCTCGGTCATGACAGCGCCTCCAGCTTGGCCGCATCGAACCCGGCCTCCACGGCATACTCGGTCTCCCCGCCCGGCCCATCGGTCAGCGTCACCCCGGCTGCGGCCAATGCCGTTCTGATGCCATCGGCGGTGGCGAAATCGCGCGCTGCTTTGGCTTCGGCACGCCGCGCAATCGCCGCTTCGATCAGTGCCGCCGCATCGCCCAGCTCCGGTGCGGCCTCCCAGCCGCCCAAGGCCGGCTCCAACAGCCCCAGAACCGCAGCGCCCGAAACCAGCGCCACCGCATCGCCCTCGCGCGCCGCCTGATGCAACGCTGCAATTGCGGCGGGCGTGTTGAGGTCGTCGCCAAGCGCATCGGCAACAGCCGATGCGGCGCTCGGAGAGGGCTCGATGCCCTCGACGAGCGCCCGCCATTTGCGCAGCGTCTTCATCGCCTCCTCGGCCGCCTTCTCGGTCCAGTCCATCGGCTTGCGGTACTGGGTCGAGAGCAGCACAAAGCGGATCACCTCGCCCGGCCAGCCCTGATCCAAAAGATCCCGCACGGTGAAGAAATTGCCCAGGCTCTTGGACATCTTCTCGCCCTCGACCTGCAAGAACCCGTTATGCATCCAGATCTGCGCCATGATGTCGGTGCCATGGGCGCAGAGGCTCTGGGCCCGCTCATTCTCATGATGCGGAAAGGCCAGATCGATCCCCCCGCCATGAATGTCGAAGGTCTCGCCCAAAAGCGATCCGGCCATCACCGAGCATTCGATATGCCAGCCCGGGCGGCCGCGGCCCCAGGGGCTCGCCCAGCCCGGCTGCTCGGCACTCGAGGGCTTCCACATCACGAAATCCATCGGACCGCGCTTGTAAGGGGCGACCTCGACGCGGGAGCCTGCGATCATATCCTCGAGCGAGCGGTGCGAAAGCGCGCCATAGCCCGTAAAGCTGCTCACATTGAACAGCACATGGCCCTCGGCCACATAAGCATGGCCCTTGGCCAGCAGGGTCTCGATCATGCCGACCATGGCCTCGACATATTCGGTTGCCCGCGGTGCATGGGTCGGCAGCAGCACGCCCAGCGCGGCCATATCGTCAAGATACCAGCCGGTGGTCTCCTCGGTCACCGCCTCGATCGCCCGCCCCGTCTCGCGGGCCCGGTCGATGATCTTGTCGTCGATATCGGTGATGTTGCGCGCATAGGTCACCCCGTCGGGCCCATAGACATGGCGCAGGAAGCGAAAGAGCACGTCAAACACCACCGCCGGCCGGGCATTGCCGATATGCGCGCGGTCATAGACCGTGGGGCCGCAGACATACATCCGCACATTGGCCGGATCGAGCGGCCGCAATGTCTCCTTTGACTTGCTTGCGGTGTTGTGGAGCCTGATCTCGATCTTGGTCTGAGACTTTGACATGCGAGAACCCTTGCGGTTGCCGGCCGCGGCGGGGCTGATCGATGGATGCAAAGAAACACGCGCCGCGGACGATATGTCAGCGGATAATGCAGATCCCCGGGGTGATCATCTGCGCGGTCATGGGGCGTGTCTTGCCGCAAATCCCGCCCCTTGGCAATCCCCATTCGGGCTGGCATGGTCCGCCCGTCCCCCAAGCACGCGATGCGTCGCACAGGAGCCCGCTGCATGATCATCGTGACCGGAGAGATCGAAATCGACCCCGCCTCCATCGACGCCTTGCGCGACGCGGCGATCACGATGATGGCCGAAACCGCCAAGGAAGCGGGCTGTATCTTTTACCGTTTCTACCAGGACCTGGAGCATCCGGGAAAAGTGCGGGTCTATGAAGAGTGGGAGAGCGAGGCGCATCTGCAAGCGCATATGGAAACGCCGCATATGCAGGTCTGGCGCGCGGCGCTGGCCGAGATCACCCTCAAATCGCGCCGGATCCAGATCCTCACCGGGGCCACGGCGCGCGACCTCTGATGCGCCCCTCGCGCCGCAGTCTGGGCATCTCGGCGGGCAATTCCGACGCCTGGCACATCTATATGCGCGCGCAGGAGTTGATCGCGGGCGGTGCCCCGGTTGCGATGCTGACCATCGGCGATCATGACTGGGTGACCGACAGCGCCATCCTGGCGGCAATGCATGAAAGCGCCACGGGCGGGAACACCGGCTATGCCGCCATGTCGGGCAGCCCGGCGCTGCGCGCGGCGATTGCGGCCCGGGCCGAGGCGGAGACCGGCATTGCCACTGCGCCCGATCAGGTGCAGGTGACCTCGGGCGGCCAGGGCGCGCTTTTTGCCGCCTTCACATGCTGTCTCGACCCTGGCGACCGCGCCGCGATCATCGCGCCCTATTACGCGACCTATCCCGACACCGTGCGGGCCGCCTCGGGTGTGCTGAGCGTGCTGGACACGCGCTCCGAAGACGGGTTCGAGCCCACCCGCGCGCCGCTGGACGAGGCCTGCACCGGCGCGCGGGCGCTGCTGGTCAACTCGCCCCACAACCCCACCGGCGCGGTCTATTCCGACGCCACGCTCGCGGCAATTGCCGAGACGGCCCAGGCGCATGATCTCTGGGTCATCTCCGACGAGGTCTATGCCAGCCAGGTTTTCGAGGGCCGGCATGTCTCGCTTCGCAGCCTGCCCGGCATGGCCGAACGGACGCTGGTTGTGGGCTCGCTCTCGAAATCCCATGCCATGACCGGGTTCAGGATCGGCTGGCTGATCGGCCCGCCCGAGATCATGGGCGCCGTTGCCGATCTGGGCATGGCAACGACCTATGGCGTGCCGGGCTTCATTCAGGACGCCGCATTGTTTGCGCTGAGCCAGGGCGACCAGATCGCCGCGGCAACCGCGGCCGTCTATGCCCGCCGGCGCCTGCTTGCCCTCAAGATCCTGTCCGGGGCAAACGGCCTGCGGATCCTGCCGCCCAAGGGGGCGATGTATGTCTTTCTCGACATCCGCGCGACCGGCATGTCGGGCAAGACCTTTGCCAATCGGCTGCTCGACGAAGACCTCATCGCGGTGATGCCCGGCGAAAGCTTCGGCGGCGCGGCCGCCGGCCATGTGCGCGTGGCGCTGACGCTTGAGGACGACCGGCTGGGCGATGCGCTGAGCCGGCTGGCCGGTTTTGCCGCGCGCAATGCCCGCGACACCACATCAGGGGAGGCATAAGTGACACAGGATCAAGGCGCCGCGTTTCGCGCGCTGCATGTCAAGGGCGACCCGTTCATTCTGGCCAATGCCTGGGATGCGGGCAGCGCCAAGATGCTCGCCGGGCTGGGCGCGCAGGCCATCGCCACCTCCTCGGCCGCGCATGCCTTCACGCTGGGCCGGCCCGATGGCGGCACGGTGAGCCGGGATGAGGCGCTGACCCATGCCCAGGATCTGATCGCCGCGGTGAGCGTGCCGGTGTCGGGCGATTTCGAGAACGGCTTTGGCGAGGCCCCCGAAACCGTGGCCGAGACCGTGCGGCTGTCGGCCGAGGTGGGGCTGGCCGGGATCTCCATCGAAGACACCGCCCTGCCCGATCAGACGCCCTATGCCTTTGATCTGACCGTGGAGCGCATCAAGGCCGCCGTTGCCGCGGCCCGCGCCCTGCCCCATGATTTCGTGCTCTGTGCCCGGGCCGACGGGATCCTCACCCGCCAGTATGACATCGACGAGGCGATGCGGCGCTTGGAGGCGTTTCAGGCCGCGGGCGCCGATTGTCTGTACGCCCCACTGCCCCGCTCGATGGAGGATCTCGCCCGGATCTGCCAGCTCGACACCCCGGTGAACGCGCTGGCCGTGGGCCGCTTTGCCAAGGTCAGCCGCGCCGATCTGGCCGCCATCGGGGTGGCGCGGATCAGCCTTGGCTCGGCCCTGGCCCGGGTCACCCATCAGGCGATCCTCGAGGCCGGCGAGGCGATGTTCGGGTCGGGCGATTTCACGGCCATGACCAAGGGCGCGCCGGGCGACCGTGTCGACGCATTGCTGGGCTGAGGGCGGACATGGATATTGAGAGCTATCGCAAATGGGCCCGGCGCGCGGTTGACTGGACCGCCACCTACCAGTCGGATCTGGGCGCGCGGCCGGTGCGCCCCAACGCGGCACCGGGCGTGATTGCCGCGGCCCTGCCCGACAGCCCGCCTGAAGATCCCGAACCCATGGAGACGATCTTTGCCGATTTCGAGCGGATCGTGCCCGACGGGCTGACCCATTGGCAGCATCCACGGTTTTTTGCCTATTTCCCCTCGAACGCGCATCGCGCCTCGATGGTGGCCGAGCATCTGGTGGCCGGCGTCGCGGTGAACGCGATGCTCTGGCAGACCTCGCCCGCGGCAACCGAGATCGAGGGCAAGATGATCGCCTGGCTGGCCTCGGCCCTGGGCCTGCCCGGGCATTGGTCGGGGCTGATCCAGGACGCGGCCTCCACCGCCACCCTGTGCGCCGTGCTGACGATGCGCGAGCGGGCGCTGAGCTGGGCCGGCATCGCGCAAGGCGTGGCAGGCGGGCCGACGCCGCGGATCTATGCCTCGGCCCAGAACCATTCCTCGATCGACAAGGCTTGCTGGATTTCCGGGATCGGACAGGACAATCTGGTGAAAATCCCCACCGATGCCAGCCATGCCATGGACCCCGCGGCCCTGCGCGCGGCCATCGCCGCCGACCGCGCGGCGGGGTTCGTGCCCGCCGGTGTGGTCATCGTGGTGGGCGGCACGGCGGTCGGGGCCTCCGACCAGGTGGCCGAGATCGCCACCATCGCCCGGGAGGAGGGGCTTTACACCCATCTCGACGCGGCCTGGGCCGGCTCGGCGATGATCTGCCCGGAATTTCGCCCGCTTTGGGAGGGGGTGGAGATGTGTGATTCAGTCGTCTTCAACCCGCATAAATGGCTCGGCGCGAATTTCGACTGCTCGGTCCAGTTTCTGGCCGATCCGGTGGATCAGGTCAAAACCCTGGGTCTGCGGCCGGACTATCTCCAAACCCTCGGTCAAAGCGAGATCGTCAACTATTCCGAATGGACCGTGCCGCTCGGCCGGCGGTTCCGGGCGCTTAAGCTGTGGTTCCTGCTGCGCGCCGAGGGGCTCAGCGGGCTGCGCCGCATCATCCGCAACCATGTCGCCTGGACCCTGGATGCGCATGACCGCATCGCCCGGATCCCGGGGATCGAGATCACCACCGCCCCCGCGCTGGCGCTCTTTTCCTTTGCCATGACGGCCGGCGATGCCGCCACCCGCGATCTGATCGAGCGGATCAATGCCGGGGGCCGGATCTACCTCACCCAGACCACGCATGAGGGGCGCTTTGTCATCCGCTTTACCGTCGGGACGATCGATTGCACCGAACGCGATGTGATGGAGGCGGTTGAGGTGATCGCCGAGGCCGCAAACCCGGGGCGCACCGGGCCTTGACCTTGGCCCGCCGCGTGCCGTAGATCAGCGCCCACCGCTGGGGAATAGTTTAACGGTAGAACAGCGGACTCTGACTCCGTCAGTCCTGGTTCGAATCCAGGTTCCCCAGCCAGCCTTCAGATCAACGACCATGCGAGAGGCGCGAGAAGCGCCGCGCCGCGCACGTCCGCCGCGTCGCTCATGCCGCGGGCTGCACACGCCGCGGCGCCCGCCTCAGATCGGGAAGGGGATCGGCACAAGTGTCGCGGCAACCCGGTCGCCATCGATCAGCACCTCGACGCGGTCGCCCGGTTTGACCGCCACGCTGACAAGCGCATAGCCGATCATGCTTTCCAGCCGGTAAGACCAGGCGCGGTGCGAGAGCTGGCCGACAACGACACCGTTCTTTTCCACCGGCAGCCATGCCCCGGAGCTTTCCTGCGCCTTTGGCTGTTCGAGCATAACGCCAAGCTGGTGGCGCTTGACGCCCTCGGCCTTGATCCGGCGCAGCGCCTGAACGCCGATCACATCATCGCCGACATCCAGATCGACAAAGCGCTCCATGCGGACCTCGAACGGGTTGGTCTGCGCATCGACGTCGAAATCCCAGTTCAACAGCCCGCTTTCGGTGCGCTCGGACGGGTTCGGATAGCCCGGCCCGATGCCAAAGGGGGCGCCGGCCTCCTTCACGATCTGCCAGAGCCGGTCGCCCTTGCTGGCATCGAGCAAGAAGAGCTCAAAGCCGCCCTGCTTGGACCAGCCCGCGCGCATCACCTTCAGCGGGATCCCCTCCAGCATCGCGTCGCGGAACCAGAAATAGCGCAGATCCCGCACCCAATCGCCGAACAGGGCGGCGACCACATCCTCGGCCTTGGGCCCCTGGATGGCCATGGGCGAGACATCGGGCTCGCTCACCTCAACCGCCAGGCCACGCTCGCCGGCCACGCAGCGCGCCCAGAACCAGATGTCGGAATTGCCGATCGACAGCCAGTAGCAATCCTCGGCAACCTTCATCGCGATGGGGTCGTTGATCAGCGCGCCCTGATGGTTGCAAAGCGCGACATACTTGCCCTGGCCCAGTTTCTGCGCCGACAGATCGCGCACGCACAGAATTCGCGCAAGCTCGCCGGCATCGGGGCCCTTGAGCTGGACCTGCCGCTGCACCGCAACATCCCACATCGACACAGCGTTGATCAGCTGCCAATACTCCGCCTCGCGATCGCCATAGCCGCGCGGGACCAACATTCTGTTATAGACCAGGAAGGTTTCGGCCCCCTCGGCGACGGTCGAGGCATAGAACGGCGATTTTCGAAAACGGCCGGCGGAAATGATCTCTGGCATGCGGTCCCCCCGAGCAATGTGAGCCTCTTGCCTAACAGCACGGATCGGGGCCGGTGTCGAGCGACAGGACGACCCCCTGAGGGTCTGTGGGCCGGCCGGGCGGGAGGCGGGGCGGGAGGTGGGGCGGGCCGCGGGTCGGGCGGCTGGGCGGGCGGCATTGCGTAGTGCGGCCCAAAAGCGCGCTCGAATCGGGCAGAACATGCGATGCTGCGCCAACTGATTTGGGGGGATCTCAATGTCTGAACCGCACATCACCAAGGACGACATCCTGAAGGCGTCTGCGGGCATGCTGCAAAAACAGCTCTATGCCATTTTCACCACGCCGACCAATGGGTTGGGCCCGGTCATGGCCAATATCGAGGCGCATCTGGAGTTCCAGGTGGCATTGGAGCAGCGCGGTATCATGCTGGGCGCGGGCCCGTTCTGGAAAGATGATGAGCAGACATGGAACGGCGAGGGCATGGTCATCATCCGCGCCGACAGCCTGGAGCATGCCAAGGAGATCGCGGCAAGCGACCCGATGCACGCCGCCGGCGCGCGCAGCTTTACGGTCCGGCCCTGGCTGCTGAATGAGGGGCGGATCACCGTCGACGTGAGCTTCTCAACCGGGCGGCATGCCATCACCTGACGCGGGCAGAGTGCGACACCAGGTCTCGGCAAACGCCACAAAGGCCCGCACCGGCCACAAACGCGCGCAACCTCGGCAAATCGGTCCATGCCGCATGTGTCCGGCTGCCGGGACCGTACGATGTCAATTCCTCCGCATTCTGGCACATGATGCGGTCAGCACCCCTTTGGGCCGCGTGCCGCAATGCGCTCGTCTCTGGGCCCGAGGAGGGCGCACCGCGCCGGGCGGCCGCAAAACAAACAGACTGCCGGTTACGCGGGACCACTCCCCGAAACCTCCCCAGGGCGCCCGCACGCTTAGCGTGCCAGCCAGCCCGGCGTGGACCGGAGCGGAAGATAAATCAACTGGGAGGCTTCCATGAAATCTCACCTTAGGGCCAGCTTGGCGGCGGCGGCGATCGCCATGGCGTGCAGCTCGGCCGCCTGGGCCGATGGCCACACGATCAAGATCGGCGTTCTGGCGACACTGGAAGGCACCTATACGGTGCTGGGCGAAGACGGCGTGCGGGGGCTGCGCACAGCCCTGGCGCTGGCCGAGAACATGGCCGGCGGCAAGGAGATCGAGATCATCATCGCCGCGACCGATGCAAGCCCTGACAGCGCCGTGCGCGCCGCGCGCAAGGTTGTCGAGCAGGACCAGGTCGACATCGTGATCGGGCCGCTTTCGGGTTCGGAAGGCATCGCCATCCGCGACTATTCCAAGACCCAGCCGCAGGTGACCTTCATCAACGGCATCTCCGGGGCGATGGAAACCACCTATGTGACGCCATCCGACAATTTCTTCCGCTTCAACACCGATGGCGCGCAATGGTCGGCCGGCCTGGGCGACTATATCTACAACGTCAAGGGCTATGAGACGATCGCCACGGTGGGCGAGGATTACTCCTTCGTCTACACCCAGGTCTTTGGCCTCGTCACCGAATTCTGCCTGGCCGGCGGCGAAGTGACCGAGCGGCTGTGGGTGCCGCTGGGCACCAAGGATTTCGGCTCGATCATCGCAGCACTGCCCGATGATGTCGACGCGATCTATCTGGGCCTGGGTGGCGGCGATGCGGTGAACTTCCTCAACCAGTATCAGCAGGCCGGGGGCGATGCGAACCTCATCGGCGGCTCGATCATGGTCGACGGCACGGTGCTCACCTCCAAAGGCACCGCCAAGGAAGCGCTGATCGGCGTGCCCTCGGCCGGTCCGCAGGCCGACACCTGGAACGATCCGGACTGGCAGGCCTATGTGAAGGCCTATCAGGACACCTTCCCGCCCGAAGAGCGCTTCCCCTCGCCCTCGCTGCTGGCCACCGGCTATTTCAACGCCACCAGTGCGGCGCTGCAATGCCTCAACGAGGTGGATGGCGACCTGAGCGACGGCCAAGCGGCCTTCCGCTCCTGCCTCTCCACGCTGGAACTCGACGCGCCCAATGGCACCATCACGCTCGATGGCAACCGCCAGGCGATCGGCACCAATTTCGTGTCGGAAGTGGTGGAGCTTGAGGACGGCACGCTGGCCACCCAGATGGTCGCGATGAAGGAGAACGTGAACCAGACCCTGGGGATCGATCCGGCCGTTTTCGAGAAGATCGGCCTGCCCAGCCGCGACACGCCGGCCTGCCTGCCCGCCTACGAGTGAGACCCCGCAAGGGGGGGCCGCGGCCCCCTCTTGACCGACCAAGGCCGAGGCAGACCGCATGAAACCGCTGCTGATCGGGGGAGAGCGGGTGACGACGGGCGAGGCGGCCGAGAACCGCAGCCCGTCGGATCTCTCCGATCTGATCGACATCCATGCCCAGGCCGGCCGGGCCGAAACCCAGACCGCCATCGCCGCGGCACGGGCCGCTTGGCCGGGCTGGGCGGCGACCGATCCGCAAACCAGGCATGACATTCTGCTGACCGCCGGCGTCGAGCTGCGCGCCCGACGCCGCGAACTGGGCGAGCTTTTGTCGCGCGAAGAAGGCAAGCCCTTGCGCGAGGGCATCGCCGAGGCCGGGCGGGCGGCCAACATCCTGCTCTTTTTTGCCGGCGAGGCGCTGCGCCAGACCGGCGAGATCACGCCCTCGGTGCGGCCCGGCATATCGGTGGAGGTCACGCGTGAGCCGGTGGGCGTGGTCGGGCTGATCACGCCCTGGAACTTTCCCCTGGCCATCCCGGCCTGGAAGATCGCGCCCGCCCTTGCGCATGGCAACACGGTGGTCTTCAAACCGGCCGAACTGGTGCCCGGCTGCGCCTGGGCCCTGGCCGATATCCTGATCCGGGCCGGTCTGCCCCCTGGCGTGCTGAACCTGGTCACCGGGCGCGGCGCGGTCGCGGGGCAGGAGATCCTGGATGCGCCGGAGGTCGATGCCGTCAGCTTCACCGGCTCGCAGGCCATTGGCGCCCGGGTGGCCGAGGCAAGCGCCCGGCTGGGCCGGCGGTTTCAGCTTGAGATGGGCGGCAAGAACCCGCTGGTCGTGCTCGACGATGCCGATCTCGATACAGCTGTCGGCGCGGCCCTGGACGGTGCGTTCTTTTCCACCGGTCAGCGCTGCACCGCCTCTTCGCGCCTGATTGTGACCGACGGCATCCACAACCGGTTCGTCGAGGCGCTGGTTGAGCGGATGCGCGCGCTGCGCGTGGGCCATGCGCTGGCCGAGGAGACCGAGATCGGCCCGGTGGTCAGCGCCGACCAGCTTGCCCAGGACCTCGCCTATATCGACATCGCGCGGGCCGATGGCGGCAATCTGCGCGCCGGCGGCGAGAGGCTGCGCCGCGACACCGAGGGGTTCTTCCTCTCCCCTGCCCTTTTCACCGACACCAGCCCGGCCATGCGCATCAACCGCGAGGAGGTGTTCGGCCCCGTCGCCTCGGTTGTGCGCGCGCGCGACTATGACGACGCGCTGGCCCTGGCCAATGACACCGAGTTCGGGCTGACCGCGGGGATCTGCACGACCAGCCTAGCGCATGCCACGGAGTTCAAGCGCCGCGCCCAGGCCGGCATGGTGATGGTCAACCTGCCCACGGCCGGGGTCGACTACCACGTCGCCTTCGGCGGCCGTAAAGGCTCCAGCGCCGGGCCGCGCGAACAGGGCCGGCATGCCCGCGACTTCTACACAACCCTCAAAACCGCCTATACCCGCAGCGTCTGAGCGGAGCCACTGGCTGCGCCCAACGCACCGCACCGACTGCGCCCATACCTCAAAGTCTCATATTTGCGCGAGAGGTCTTGCCAGCGCCCCCGGGGCCGCGTCTGATACGCCACCCCCGACGCAAAAAACATAACGGGGCCAAAAGGGAGGATTGCGCATGAGCCACGCGGTTGCTGTGTGTCATGGGGAATTCGGTCGTGCCGCCGTTTATGAGCTCGACCGGACAATCATCACCCATGCCCATCGCGAAGGGCACCTGATTTTCTACATTGGCGGTGCACCGGCCTCGGTCGATGTGGGCGATACGGCCTATCCGGTCGACCCGGACCACGCGGTCGCCGTCAGCCCCTGGGAGCCGCATTCCTTTCGGGTGCATGGGGCTGCCGAGCCGTGTTTGTGCATGACGCTCTACATCAAGCCGCTCTGGTTTCTCGAACATGGGCCCGAGGCGCAATTCCCGCTCAATTTCGGCCGTTTGCGGATCGGTGTGGACCGCCGTATCGTGGGCTGCGTGCGCCGGCTGACCGCGCTTTTGCTGGAGGATGACGGGCGTGCCGAATTCGACCAGATCCTTTATGAGACCACACGGGTGTGTTTTGAGGCCTCCTGGAATGGGGTCGAGCAGACCGACGCGCTGCGCAAGACCTGCGGCCGGTTCACCGACTATCGGGTGCGCAAATCGCTGCGGCTGTTGCAGGAGAACTATGCCGAAGAGGTCGAGATGCGCCATCTCGCCCGCCAGGTCGGCCTGTCGCGCCCGCATTTCTTCAAGCTTTTCAAAAAGCAGATGGGGCTCACGCCAAGCCTTTACATCAACACGCTGCGCGCCGAGCAGGCCATCGACGAGCTGTTGTCGAGCGCCAAATCGGTGACCGATATTGCGCTGGATCTGGGCTTTTCCAGCCAGGCGAGCTTCACCCGGTTCTTTGCCTCGAATGTCGGCATCACGCCCAGCGAGTATCGCCGCGTGGCGCACGTGTCCTGACCCGCGGCGGCGCGGCACGCCCCCGCTCTTTTGCGATGACCGGCGACGGCGGAAGACCCTGAGGTATGCGCGCGCCGCATCGGCTCCCCTATCGTGGCCCAAATGCCGTGGACAAAGCGGCAAGCCCACGGGTCTGCGGGAGGAGTATGGCGTGACGGCGCGGCGCGGGTCGAACCGGTCGGGAATGGGGAAGGGTCGGTGAGAGGGTTTGTCGACCGCCATCCCTGGTGGGCGGCGCTGATCGCGCTTGTGCTGGTCGTGGTGCTGTGGATGGCCTTTGCGATCTGGCCCGATTGGCTGGTCGATGCGATCGGGCGCAAGAAGATCTTTCTCAACGCGCTCTTCAACGGCATCACGCTGGGCGGGCTTTACTTTCTCGTCGCCTCGGGCTTCACGCTGATCTTTGGCCTGATGCGCAACGTCAATCTCGCCCATGGCTCGCTTTACCTGATGGGCGGCTATATGGGCTATTTCGCGGCGAGCTGGACCGGCTATTGGCTGCTGGCCTTTCCTGTGGCCTTTCTGGTCGTGGGCGCGATGGGGCTGGGCTTGCAGATCGTCGTCTTCCGCCGGATGGAGGGGCAGGATCTGCGCCAGACGCTGGTGACCATCGGCATCTCGATCGTGCTGGCCGATCTGATGCTCTGGGGCTTTGGCGGCGATTTTTACAACATCGCGCCGCCAAGCTGGCTGTCGGGTCCGATGGAGACCTTCTTCATCTCCTCGCAGCGGGTGCGCTCCAGCGGCGAGGTCGTGACCACCTATCTCAAATACCCCATGGTCCGGATCGTGATCTTTGCGGCCTCGGTCGTTGTGGGGGTGTTGATGTGGCTTGCGCTCAACCGCACCCGCATCGGCATGCTGATCCGCGCCGGCGTCGATGACCGCGACATGCTCTCGGCCACGGGCGCGCGCATCCAGCTTGTGAATGCCGGGGTCTTTGCCTTCGGCGCCGGGCTTGCCGGCATCACCGGGGTGGTCGGCGGCACCTTCCAGTCCATCGCCCCGGGCGAGGATATCCGCTTCCTGCTCGCATCGCTGGTCGTGGTCATCGTGGGCGGCATGGGCTCGATCCCCGGGGCTGCGCTGGGCGCGGTGCTGATCGGCCTGGCCGAGCAGTTCGGCTCGGTCTATTTCCCCACCTATGCCGTGGTGCTGACCTTCCTGATCATGGTTCTGGTGCTGGCCTTTCGCCCGCAGGGCCTGCTGGGGCGCAACTGATGGCGGTGGTCGAGGCAGGGCCCACACCGCGCGACGCCCGCGACCGGCGCATGTGGGTCGAGCGGGTGCCGCAGGGCTATTGGGCGCTGGGCCTGGTGCTGCTGTTCATGCCGGCCTTTGCCAGCGATTTCACCCTCTACCAGGTGATGGGCTGGACCTTCATCCTGGGCATGATCGCGCTCAGCCTGATGTTTCTGGCCGGCTATGGCGGGATGGTCAGCCTGGCCCAGATGACCGTGGCGGGGCTTGCGGGCTATATGATCGCGATCTTCGGGCCCAGCGCCATCGACACCATCTCGCTGGGCTGGCCCTGGTATGTGGCCGTTCCGCTGGCGCTGGTGGTGGCAGCGCTCTTTGCCACGCTGACCGGCTGGCTGGCGGTGCGCACCAGCGGCATCTACACCATCATGATCACGCTGGCGATCGCGGCGGCATTTTTCTACTTCACCCGGCAGAACTACCTCATCTTCAACGGGTTTTCCGGCTTCAACGGGGTTCTGCCGCCAACGCTCTTCGGCGTGGATTGGCGCGCGGCGGTGCCGTTTTACTACCTCACCCTCTTTTGGGCGGTGGTCTGGTTCGGGATCGTCCTTTACATCTCGCGCGCGCCGTTCGGGCTGGCGCTGCAAGGGGTGCGCGACAACCCCCGAAGGATGGCCGCATTGGGCTATAACGTCACCGCGCATCGGGTGGCGGCCTATGCCTTTGCCGCCCTGCCCGCCGGCATGGGGGGCATCCTGCTCACCTGGCAATCGGCCCAGATCTCGCCCGGCACGGCCGGCATCGGCCC
>JBCBKN010000047.1:0-16161 GCA_038521775.1 Pseudomonadota bacterium
ATTTTGCAATTGGCGCGCGGGCAGGCTATCTGGAGCCGGGCCGGCCCCTTAGCTCAGCTGGATAGAGCAGCGGACTTCTAATCCGCAGGTCGAAGGTTCGAATCCTTCAGGGGTCGCCACTCCAAAAAAGTTCTTCCTATTTTTTCAATAGATTAAACCGTCATTTTGCTGCGATCGCCCCCCTGCTGTCCCCTCACATCCGCAATCGAAGCCTGCGGAGCCAATGTGCCATTTTCCGCCCGAGCAACTCGACAATCTTTTGACGGCAGCCTACGTCGCCGCCTCGATCACGCCTGTCGAACCGATGGTGACGGCGAAACGCTCCGCCTCCATGACATCAACGGCGTGCCATTTACCAGAATAGACATAGCCATCGACTGTCAGCGCGACATCGTTCGCTTCGACAAGGATGCCCGATTTGAACGTGCCACTCGCTTTCAATTCGACCCCGTCGAGCACATGCACGACAGCGCCATCCTTCTTCGCCCTATAGGCATGGCCCCCGACGTCGTTGGAGGGCGGAAAAAAGTGGCCATGGTCGCGACCCCCTAAACGAACTGATTGTGTCTCTATGAACAAAATCCGACCTTCTGGGTCAGGCAACAAGATCTTCGCTTCGGTGTCGACAGAACGTGTCGAATGGCACTACATCGCCCTGGACAAACCCCAGCAGAACGCCTTCGCCGCAAGCTTCATCGGCAGGCTCCGCCATGAGTGTTTGAGCGAAACGTTGTTCGCATCGCCCGCGCAGGCTCGCTCCGTTCTGACTGCCTGGCGGTTCGATTACAACGGAACCCCTGGGAGGGTCACTGCATTCGTCGGCGCGCTTGGCGACAGGCTGTCGGTGCAGATCGAGCCATTCGCGGTCACAGCCGATCGCTGACGCCCGGCCAAGGGCGGGGGAAAAGGGCGAGGGCGAAGGGCCTCATGGACGGGCTTGACAAGATCCCGTCGGGCAGGGTGAGTGCGGCGAATGTCGTGGGCCGAGACGCGCAATGATAGCCAGCCAGGATGACCTTGACCGCGTGCGGCGGGGCTGGGCGGTTGCCGCCGGGCTGCCCGATCGCACCGCGCAGACCTTCTATGCGACCCTCTTTGCCCAGGACCCGTCGACCAAGCCGCTGTTTCGCGGCGATCTGGCGCTGCAAGGCCGCAAGCTGGTCGACACGTTGGGCTTTATCGTCGACCATCTGGATGCGCCCGACCGGCTGATGCCGGCAGCCCGGTCCTTGGCCATTCGCCATGTCGGCTATGGGGTGACGGCCGCGCAATACCTCTCGGTCGGCACGGCATTGATCACCACCCTGCGGACGCTGCTGGGCTCGACCTTCAGCGATGCCGATGAGGCGGCCTGGCGCCGCGTCTATAGCGGGCTGAGCGATGCGATGATTGCCGCGGCCTATCCGGGCCAGACCTAACCTTTCGGATAGGTCTTCCTGTTCGGATGCGCGCTGGCCGGTCCTGTGCCGGTCGGGTAGGGACGGCTGGCAGGAGGTCGCCGGTGCAGATCCATGTGTTTTCCTCGGCCGGGCCCGATGCCGGCGCGGTCATTCGGAGCCAGATCAGCGCGCTCGGCACGCGGCCCGCGCTCGTTGCGCTTCACGGCAATGTGGAGAGCGAGGCCGGGCCGCTCTTGCGTGATTTGAAGGCCCGCGCTTGCCCGACCCTGCGCGCAAGCTCCTGCCAAGGGGCGATGAGCGATGCCGGGCCCACGGCCGGGCAGGTTGCCTTTGTGATCGTCGATCCGGCGGGCTCCTATGGCGCGGCCTGCCGCGGCTTTGACCTAGGGGCAGGCGAGGCCGGCCGCCAGGCCACGATCGCGGCCCTGGCCCAGGCCGCGCGGCCGGGAGAGAAGCCTGACCTGGTCTGGATGTCCAGCACCCCCGGTGCCGAGGAGGCGGTCCTTCACGGGGTCGCCTCGGTTGTCGGGACGGATGTGCCGATCATCGGCGGCAGTGCTGCCGACAATGATGTCGGAGGCGCCTGGTTTGTCGGCGATGCGGCCAGCCAATGCCCCGATGGGGTGGCGGTTGCGGTGCTCTTTCCCTCCACCACCGTCTCCTATGCCTATCAGAATGGGTATGCACCGACCGGGCAGCGCGGACGCGTGACGCGGGCCAGCGGCCGCCTGCTGCACGAGATCAACGGCCGCCCGGCTGCCGAGGTCTATCAGGCCTGGACCGGCGGCGCTGTCGCAGCACCGGCCCATGGCACCCAGCCGATCCTTGCAGAGGCGACGCTGTGGCCTCTGGGGCGGGAGATCACGCATCTGGGCCGGGTGCCCTATCATCTCTTGGCGCATCCGGCCGCGGCGGATGCCTCGGGCGCGCTGCATCTTTTTGCCGATATCTCCGAGGGCGAGACCCTGTGCCAGATGGAAGGTTCCATCGACGGGCTCGCCACGCGCGCCGGCCGCGTGGTCGCGCTGGCGCGCCGGGCCGGAGGGTTTGCCGCGGATCAGGTGGCCGGCGCGTTTGTGATCTATTGCGGCGGCTGTATGATGACACTGGGCGAAAGAATTGGCGAGGTCACCACCTCGATCCGCACCGATTTGGGCGCGGCGCCGTTTGCCGGAACATTTACCTTCGGCGAGCAGGGTCCGATCGTCGGATCGGGCAATCGACACGGAAACCTCATGATTTCCTGTATCCTATTTGGAAAATAGTACCCGTCGGGGCGTGTATTGGCCGAAGATGAACAACTGCGAGAAGCTCTGTTGGAGCTGGAAGTGTTGCGTGCGCGCGAGGCACGCATACACAAGACGACCCGTGCCTTGTTGGATTGTATCGAGGCCTTTACCCACGCGCCCGATCCCGACGGCGCGGTCAATGCGCTTTTTTCCACGCTGCGCGATGTGCTGGGCGCCGATTGCAGCGCACTCATAAGATGCGAGCCGGGCCGCCGGCCGAAGATCGTTTCAAGCACCGAGGCTGCGCTGATCGATCAAGAACTGTCGCCCCCCTTCGATCCGACAGTTAGGATACGAAACCTTGCCGATATTTCCGCTTCGGGCATCTGGCATGGTATTCCGCTGACCGGGTATCGGGCGGCCTTGCTCGCCCCCGCCAAAGGCCCGCAAGGCACCAAGCATGCGCTGATCTGCCTGCGGCGAACCGGCAGCTTTGCCAAGGCCGATGAGCCGATCATCGCACGGGTGGCCGGTCTGGCCGTGCAGGCGGTGACGGCGCGCGCGCTGGCGGCCGAAAACGCCCTGCTGGCCGCAACGATCCAGGGATCCTCGTCTGGATTTGCCATTGCCGATGCAACCCGGCCCGAAAATCCGCTGGTCTATGTCAATGACGCGTTTCAGCGCCTTTCGGGCTATTCCGCCGCCGAGGTGATCGGAAAGAACTGCCGCTTTCTGAATGCCGAGCCCAGGGCGGCGCCCAGCCGGCAGCGCCTGCGCGACACGGTGGCCCAAGCCAAGGCCGGGCGGTTCCTGCTGCGCAACCGCCGCAAATCCGGCGAGATGTTTTGGAACGAGCTGGCGATTTACCCGGTCCATGGCCCGGGTGGGGAGGTCACCCATCTGGTGGCCACGCAAACCGATGTGACCGATCATGTCGAGGCCCGGGCCGAGCGTGACCGGATGCAGGCCTGGATGGAGCGGGCGCTTGCCGCAACCGACGATGCGCTGGTCCTGCTCGACAGTGATCTGACGGTGCTCTTTGCCAATGCCGCCATGTCCGATCTCTTTCCCGTCGGGCCCGAGGGGTGGCGCGCCGGCCGGTCCTTTGGCGCGCTGCTCGACCAGTACCAAACCGAGATGACGCGCCGGTCCGACCGCAAGGTGCCCAAGATCGAGCTCAATGATATCGAAGCCTTGCTGGCGCTCGGCGCCGGGCGCGAGTTCGATCTGGCCGATGGACGGTCGGTGCTGATGCGCGCCCGCGCCATGGATGAAGGCGCGGTGGTGCTGTGCGCGACCGATTTCACCGCCCAGAAGACCGCGCGGATGTTGCTTGAACAGCGATTGAGCGCCATCGAGGCCTCGCATGACGGGATTGCGATCACCGATGATGACGGGCGGCTTGCCTATCTCAACCGCGCCGCGGCCACGGCGCTGGGTTATGGCTCCTCGCATGCTGCCCTGGGGCGAAGCTGGTCGAGCGGCTATGACAGCGAGACGCTGCCCGATCTGCGCCAGGGTTTCTCCGCCCGCCTGCGGCGCAGCCCCAGCCAGGCCGGACCGGCGGCGGAACATGAGGTCACCGCCTCGGCCCTGGCCGGCGGCGGCGCGGTGATCGTTCTGCGCGACATCACCGATCGGGTGAAGATCGAGCGGCGCGAAGCCGCGCTGCGCGATGCGCTGGCCCAGGCGCAACGGCGCGAGGCGGTCGCGCAACTGGCTGCGGGGATCGCGCATGATTTCAACAATCTGCTGTCGGCGATCACCGGCTCGGCCCATCTGATCAGCACCGATGCCACAACGCCAGAGGTGGCGCGCAGCCATGCCCAGCGGATTTCGGCCGCCGGCACCCGGGCCGCTCGGCTGGTCAACCGGCTGCTCGACCGGGGCGGAGCGCCGGCCCAGGGCGGCGTGTTCGATCTGCGCGATGCCCTGTCCGACATGCCGCAGCTGGTGCAAAGCAGCCTGCCCGCGACGATCCGCTTTGCTGCCCAGCCGACGCCAAGCACGCTTCTGCGCGGCGATGCCGATACGCTGAGCCAGATCGTGGTCAACCTGATCCTGAACGCCCGCGACGCGATTGGCGCGGGGCCGGGCGAGATTTCCCTCTCGGTTGCCCAGTTCGAGCCCGCGCAGGTGCACAGCTTGCCCGTCGGCACCTTGCAGATGGGCACCAGTTATGCCGTGCTGACCGTGTCTGACAGCGGTGTGGGCATGGATGCTGCAACCTTGGCGCGCGCCTTCGAGGCCTATTTCACCACGAAGGGCGATGCCGGCACCGGGCTCGGGCTCGCATTGGTTGCAAGCCAGATGCTGGCGGTTGGCGGCGGCATCGACCTCGCCTCGGACCCCGAAGGCGGAACGACCGTCAGTCTCTTCTGGCCCTGCGTCGAGGCCGCGCCCGCCCAAGAGCCCATCGATCAAAAGACGCCTACGGTCGATGCGCTGGCCGGCATGACCATTCTGGTCGTCGATGATGAGCCGGAGATCGGCGAGGTTCTGCAAAGCTATCTGGAGCGTTTCGGGGCCGAGGTCTGCCTGTGCGTCGAGACCGAAGATGCCATCGAGGCGGTGACCGAGGCGCCGCTGGCCTGGTCTGCCATCGTCACCGATTACGACATGCCGGGACTGACCGGCGGCGATCTGGTCGAGGAGGTGGCGCGCGTCGCCCCGGATCTGCCGGTTTTCCTGGTTACTGCTCTCGCGCGACGGCTGGTCGATGCGCGCGTGGCGCCAGACCGTGTGGCCGGCATCTTTGCCAAGCCCGTCGATCTGGCCCGGCTTTGCGCGGCGCTTGCCTGTGTCGGCGCGGTTGTGAAGGAGGAGAGGATTGATGCAATTGCTGCTCGCCGACGACCATGATCTAGTGCGCGAAACGCTGTCGGCGTTTTTGGAAGCCGCCGGCGATATCGCGGTCACCCAGGCCCAGGATCTGCCCGATGCTTGCGCGCGACTGGCCGATGACGGCCCCTTCGATCTGACGCTGCTCGATTACAGCATGCCCGGGATGAATGGGCTTGAGGGGCTGGCCAAGGCCATGGCGGCGGCAGAGGGCAAGCCGGTCGCGCTGATGTCGGGGATTGCCACCAAAACCGTGGCGCAGGAGGCGATTGCGGCGGGCGCGATTGGGTTCATGCCCAAAACCATGGGCGCAAAATCCGTGGTCAATGCAGTGCGCTTCATGGCCATGGGCGAGACCTATGTGCCGATGGCGTTCATGACTGCCGAGGAGGCGGCGCCCGAGCCGCCCCTGGCCGGCACGCTCAGCCCGCGTGAGCGGCAGGTGCTGTCGGGGCTGTGCCGGGGTCTGGCCAATAAGGAGATCGCCCGCGAGCTCGACCTTCAGGAGGTCACCATCAAGCTGCATGTCAAAACGCTGTGCCGCAAGCTTGACGCCAAGAACCGCACCCATGCGGCGATGATCGGAAAAGAGGCCGGCCTCAACTGAGACCGGCCTTGCCTTTGCCTGGGCCTGAGTGGGACCGGCCCTTAGAGGGACCGGCCCCGTCTGAGACCGGCCCGAAATGTACACGGCTCTGGCACCTAGAAGATCAGCGCATCGGCGAGCTGATCGAGCAGCGCCGCGCCCAGATCGTCGTGATCGAGGACCCGGAGCGTGCTGCTGCCCAGGCTCACCTCCACCGCATCGCCTGCCCAGCTGAGATGCGCGGCGGTCCATTGCGCTTCGGTCATCTCAGACAGCAATGAAAGCGCCCGCAGATCCAGCGTATCGCCCTCGCCGGCGCGGAAATCGGTGATCACGTCCTGCCCGCCGTCGAGATCATCGCTGCGAAACACAAAGCGATCGGCCTGCGCCCCGCCGGTTGCGATGTCGTTTCCCGCACCAAGATAGAGCCGGTCGACCCCGGCGCCGCCATTCAGAACATCATCGCCGGTGTGGCCGCTGAGATAGTCCGATCCCTGGTCCCCGGCCAAAACATCAGCCCCCGAGCCACCGGTCAGGTGATCGTTGCCATCGCCGCCGAAAAGCGTGTCGTCGCCCGAGCCACCATCGACATAGTCGCGCGCATCGCCCCCAAAGAGGTCATCCGCGCCCGACCCGCCGCTCAGCCGGTCCGTGCCACCGTCGCCGGCCAGGAGATCGGCATCCGACCCGCCATAGAGCCTGTCGTCGTGGAGCCCGCCCGACAGATCGTCGGCACCAGACCCGCCCTCCAGCAGATCGGCGCCCGACCCGCCGCTCAGCCCATCATCGCCGCTACCGCCCATGAGCGTGTCGGCATCGGCCCCGCCCGAGAGCTGGTCATCCCCCGATCCGCCCTCGAGCATGTCGGCCCCGGCATCGCCATAAAGCGCGTCATCCTCGCTGCCGCCGCTCAGATGGTCGTCATCGAGCCCGCCATAGAGGATATCCGCACCCGAGCCGCCAAAAAGACTGTCGGCATCGGTGTCGCCATAGAGAAGGTCGTGCCCGGCCGAGCCGCTGAGCATGTCGGCGCCGGTGCCGCCGTATAGCACATCGTCATCCGGGCCGAGCAGCGTGCCGTTCTGGTCAAACCGCGCGCCCTCCTCGTCGTAATGCGAGACGATCCAGGTCTTTGCCTCGGCCGCGCCGCCATAAACGGTGTCGTCGCCGACACCGCCCGAGAGCGTGTCGCCGCCGCTCGCCCCGGCCAGAAGATCCGCGCCAAAGCCGCCATAGACCGCATCGCCGCCGGCGCCGGCATCGACAGTGTCGTCATAGCTGGTCGCGGCCTCCGGGGTCTCGACGAAACTCGGCTTGCGGATCAGCACCTGGGCGGCGCGGTCGGGCTGGGTGAAGGGGTCCATGGCCCGCGGGTCCACCGCCCCGTCATTGGAATAGGCCTTGGGCGCATCGGCCACCAGCACCAGGATGGTGCTGCCATCGGCCTCGGTCTCAACCCGATAGATCCCGCCCGAGCTTCCCGTGGCGTTGTTCATGTCATGATCGCCGCCATTGCCGCCGGCGTAAAGATTGCCATCGCCATCGATGACAAACGCGCCGAAGGTGATGTTGGGCACACCGTGATGCCGTACCCCATCGATGAGCGTGGCGGTGACCGGGGTGGTGGCAAAGACCGGCGCACCGCCATCGGCGACCGCCGAGATGTCGACCGTCATCAGCTTGGCGACCCCGCCCTCATAGGCCGGTTTGACCAGGCCAAAAAAGGTCTGGCTTGCCGCGTCATAGGCCAGATCCCACACCTTGTCGGTCACAAGCCCGGTGGGGAATTTGAAGGTGACCGAAACCGGATCGCCATTGGCGTCGACCTGATCTACATCGATCATGGTCACCCGGTCCATATCCGCCTCAAACGCCCAGAGATTGCCCGCATCGTCGAAATCCGCGGTCCAGGAACGGTAGGGCGTGGCCCCGACCCGAAAGCTCGCGCCCGAGGCATCCAGCATCACCAGATCGGCCTTGGCGATGGGCACGCCGCGGCTGTCGACCCCGTCGCGCACGGCAATGCCATAGATCAGATCGTCTTCCTGGTTGAAGCCGATGGCATTGCTGACCACCGTCGCGCTGTGGCCGGCCTTGGTGTAGGTCTCGCTTTGCGGGTCAAAGACATGCAGGGTGCCGTTCATCACCTGATAGATATGCGCCTGGCCTGGGGCGATGGCCTTGACGCTGACATCGGCACCCGCGATGTCGACCGTCTTTTCATAGTAAAAGACCGGCGCATCAGTGTGGATCTGAGGGCCCTCAGCAGGCGCGCTTTCGATCGCGCGGAAGGTGAGCTCGCCCGGCCCGCCCGTGCCGGCCAGCGTGATGGAATGGCTGTCAAAGACCGCGCTGTTGGTGTCAAAGCTGTCGACGACCACGCCGTTCCACAACACCTCGATGGCGCCGCTCAGCGTGCCGGCGCCGTAATTGGCCGCAAGCTCGAAGGCAATCTCATAGCTGGTGCCGGCCTGGGTTTCGACGGTTTGGCTCATCCGCGTGTGGCCGCTGGGCTCGGTGACCACCTCCCAGGCCCCGGTTGCGCCGAATTGCGCAAAGCTTACCGCCGCATCGCTGCCCTCAAGCAGATTGCGCGCGATGTAATCGCCATAGATCAGGTCGTTACCGGCATGCGTGGTGATGACATCATCACCGGCCAGGCCGACCACATGCGCGTCTTCGCTGCCGCTGGCCAGGCTGTCATGCTGCTCGGTTCCGAGCAGGGTTAGAGGGTCGTTCATCCTCAACTTCCTTCTTCATGTTGAACGCAAATTCTTCGGTGGCCGGCCCGTGGGACAGGGGGCGCAGGCAGGCCGTCCGCCGGCCCCACCGGCTCACCAGCCGATGCCGTGATAGGTTGCCTCGGCCGGGATCTCGCCAAAGAGGCGCACCACGTCGATCACATCGGCGCCCCGGGCCATGGTTTCGCGGGCGAGCACCCGATAGCCATCATTGGCCTGGGTCACGATGACGGCGTCGCAGCCCGCCACCGCCTGCGCCGCGGTCTTGGCCATCAGCCCCGGCAGATCGCGCGCGAGCGCCGCCAGACCCGAGCTGCCATGGGCGACATAGGCAAGCTGCCCCGCGATATCGGTCCGTGCGGTGACGGCAGGATCGTGAACGGCGAGGTCGATGCCCTCGGCGCGTAAGGCGGCGATGACCTCCAGGATCGGGCTTTCGCGCAGATCATCGGTGCCGGGCTTGAAGGCGAGCCCCAGCACCGCCACCCGACGGGCGCCGCAGGCGCGCACCATATCCGCAGCCCTTACGATCTGCTCGCCGTTGGAAACGCCCAGGCTTTCGATCAGCGGCAGCGACAGCCCTTCCCTGGCGCCCAGATGCGCCACGGCCCGCACCTCCTTGGGCAGGCAAGAGCCGCCATAGGCAAAGCCGGGCTTGAGGTAGTAGCTCGACAGGTTGAGCTTATGGTCCTGGCAGAACATCTCCATGACCGCGTGGCTGTCCACGCCTTTGGCCTTGCACAGACGCCCCACCTCATTGGCAAAGGTCACCTTGGTCGCGTGCCAAACATTGTCGACATACTTGACCATCTCGGCGGCCTCGACGCTGGTCAGCAGCGGTGCGGGGTCCACCGGGGCATAGATCTGCGCCAGGATCGCTGCGCTGCGCGCACAGGTGGCGCCGATCACCGTTTTGGGCGGGGCGGCGAAATCGGCCACCGCCACGCCTTCGCGCAAAAACTCCGGATTGAAGGCGATGCCGAAATCCACGCCCAGCGTCTTGCCCGACCGCCCGGCCAGGATCGGCGCCATGATCCGCAGCGTCGTGCCCGGCGGGATCGAGCAGCGCATCACAAAGACATGGAAGCGGGATTTCCGGGCCAGCCCCCGTGCCATATCCTGTGCCGCCGCCTCGATGGCGCGGACATCGCAGCCGCCACCCTCGGCCGTGGGCGTGCCGACCGACACAAAGGTGACATCGGTGTCGCGCACCGCCTGCGCCAGATCGCCCGTGGTCGAGATCCGCTCGGCGCGAACCCCCTGGTCGAGCAACTCTCCCAGCCCCGCCTCATGGATCGGCGCGCGACCCGCGGCGATGGCGGCGCATTTGCCCGGATCGATATCCACCCCGATCACGCGGTGGCCCAGATCGGCCAGACAGGCGGTGGAGACCGCGCCGACATAGCCCAGCCCGACGACGCTGATGGCCGGTTTTTCGATGGGACGCGGCGCCAGAAGATGTGCGGCGGCCGCAGAGAGGGTGGTGTGTTTCATGGTCTTGACCCCAAGAGTTACGCTGATGGGGACAAGGCTAACGAATTGATTATTTGTATGAATTCCCGGTTAAGCATAGGATGGGGCGGCGAAGGGATGCCCCAGGCTAGCCCTTGGTATAGCCGCGCGCGCCCCGCGCATAGGCCGGTCTCAAAAGGGCGTCGGCAACAGCCCGGAGTAAAGCGCGATCGCCGCCAGAAAGGTCGCCACCGCGGTGAGCAGCTGGGCCTTGGCGGCGGCGTTTTGGAGCCGTGCGATCCAGCCGGCCCCGCCGCCGGCGCTTTGATTGCCGCGATTCGACCATTTCTGCTTGGAGAGATGGAAGATCATGAAGATCTTCACCGAAGCATTGATGACCTGGTTGAGATAGAGAATGAACGGCCAGGCCAGGCTCACCCGCCGGCTGTAGCGGTATAGAAAGAGGCACAGCACCAGCCGCGAGAACGCCACCCAGATGAGCGCCGACCACAGGATCGCCGGCTCGACCAGTGCGGCCAGCAGCGCGAGCACGGGGCTGACCATCATCGTCCACATCGCGATGCGCTGATCGACCACGCACCACCAGATGAAGGGCGTGACCTTGCGCGGCCCCAGCGCAATCGCGCGGCTGCCATTGCGCAGCATGTTGCCCGACCAGCGGCGGAAGTTCTGGACCATCCGCTCCAGCCCGTTTTCTTTGATCACCTCGATGGTGTAGACGGTGGCGTCCGGCACATAGGTCATCTTCGCGCGGCGGGTGAGCATGTGGTACCACGTCGATTTGTCGTCGCCCGATAGGAACCGGAACCGTCCCCAGAGCCAATGGTCGAGATGGTCGGCCTCGATGGTGCGGATGAAGCGCTCGCTGAGCATATGCTGGGCGCGAAACACGCTCATCCGTCCCGTAAGCGTCAGCACCTTGCCCGACAATGCGTGGCTTTGCATGGCAAGGCGCCGCTGGGCAAAGCGCATGTCCAGCCAGTCGGCGATCCAGCGCGGGCCATAGCAGATCACCTCCTCATTGGTGGTCAGCGCCTGCAGGTCGGGGTCGGCGCCAAAGAGGCTCAGCGTCTTTTCCAGCACGTCAGTGCCGTAAAGCGCGTCGCCATCCATGAAGATCACGAGGTCATCGGGGTCGACGCCGCTACGGTTGATCGCGCGCAGGATCAGCCCGATGGCCATCCGCTTGCCCGGCTGGTTCTGGCGGATGAAGACCAGCTCGGCCAGATCGTCGGGAATGTCCTGCGCATGGGTTTCGACGAATTGGCGGATGATCCGCTCGTCATAGGCCGAGCCGGTGCCGATATAGAGCGTGGTCGGGATGCGCTCGCGCCGGATCTGCGCGAGGATCGAGCCGATCACCCGCTTGGTGATCGCCGGCTCCTCATAATAGGTCGTCATCTGGATGTGCAGCCGGCGCGGGCGCCAGCCGGCTGTCCACAGCGCCGTGGCCCGGGCGCGCGTGCCGGGCCAGACCGTTCGGGCAAAGATCTCGGCGCGGATGGCATGGGTGAACCACCAGCCAAACCGCCAGATCCCAAGAATGCCCAGCACCACGGTGATATGCAGGATCCCGGGCTCGAAGAACCGGTTGGGCACGGCAAAGAGCAGCCAGAGGATGAGTTGTGCAAGGAGCACCAGGATCAGGATCTGGCGCGGCGACCATTTGGCCAGCCCGTGCGGGGCCGGTGCGGTCAGGCCGCGAAGCCGCCGGGTGAGATCCTTGTCAAACGCATAGTCCGAGGCCGGCGCGGTCATGGCGCCAATCGCGCCGTAACCCAGGCCCGGACCGTCGCCCCAACCCGGCTGGCCAGCGCGGTGTAGCCGTTGAGCCGGTCGCGATGGATGATCAGATCGACCGGCGCGTCGACCGGAAAGATGGCCCGCAGGGCCGCCACATCCATGCCCTCGGCGCGGATGGTGACAAGCTGGCCAAAGGCGTTGGGCTGGCCCGGATCGGGCCCGGCCCGCACCGCCGTGATGCGGCCCTCAACCGCAAGGATCTCGGCGCCATTGGCAAAGGTGATGCCCACCCGCTGGCCCAGATGCACCCGGTCGGCGACCTCCGAGGTGACCCAGCCCAGCATCAGACGCGGCCGCGGCGCTTCGATTTGCACCATCAGGTGGCCCTCCTCGACATGTTGCGCCGGGTGCACCGGAACGGCATGCACGGTGCCATCGGTCAGCGCGATAACCCGCGCTGCATCGCGCCGTCCCTCGCGATGCGCCAAGGTTTCACGCAAATCACCCAGAGCATGGCGGCGGTCGCGGATCAGCGCCGCCAGCCGCTCGGCAATCACCCGGTCGGGGCTGAAGCGCGGCGCCACATCCGGGTCGAGATCGCGCAGCGACAGCCACAGGCGTTGCATCTGCGCCGTGTCGCCATCGGAGAAGAATTCGGCCTGATAGCGCGCCGTAATCGCCAGTCGGGCGGTGATCGGCAGGGCCGTGCCGCCCTCGGCATCCATCGCGGCGCGCAGGGTTGCCAGCGCAGCCTCGGCCCGGCCCAGGGCCCGCTCCGCCTCCCGCACCGCCTGGCGGGCCACGGCCACCGCATCGTCGAGATCGGGGTCGCCCAGCACGGCCAAGACATCCCCAACGCGCACATCGTCGCCAGGCTGAACGCGGATCTCGCGCACAAAGGCTTCGGCCGGTGCCGGATGGTCGACCAGCGGGGCCACCACCCGGCCGCGATCGACATCGATGCGGTCAAGCAGCGCCGCGATCTGCCCGCCCATCACACCAAAGACCAGAAACGCCAGCACCACATAGAGAATGAAGTTCCACAGGATCCGCAACAGCCGCGGAATGCGCCCCCGGATCGCGGCGCTGCGTTCCACCTCGGTCTCTTCCATCGGCACCAGATCGACCGGCGTGTCGAGGCTGGTGATGATGTCATCGGTGCTGGCCATGCGCCCGGACAGGAGCGAGCGATAAAACAGCGCCAGCGTCTCGCGCTCGCGCCCCGAAAGCCCGACAAAGCGCAAAAACCCCGGCTGAGCGCTCGGCGCCAGCTCGATGGAAAACCGGATGTCCACCCCCTGAAAGGGGATCACCAAAATGCCGTTGCGCGGCAGAATGTCGGCCGCGCCGGGGTAGCTGAACCCGTCGAGCGACCAGCGCGGAATTGCGACCGTTTCGCCGCTTTGAAGTTGCAGCCGGAGCGGTGCGGCAACCTCGTAGGATTGTTCGGGCATCGGTCTATCGTGACGAATCTTCATCGAACCAAGCCGCCTTTACGCCAAACAGCCAATCGGTGTTCTGATACAGGGTCTGATGGTCGTCCGGCAGTCCGGCAGACGGATAGGTCGGGCGCAAAAGTATAGGGCGGCGATGGTCCGATGCGCGCCATGCTGCCGGTTGGGAAAGACCCTCTCTCGCCCTGGCTCGGAGGAGGCCCCCTCACGAAGGCACGTCAAAATCCGACCGCAGGCCCTCAAAAAACCCAACTGAAAACCAAATTGACGCAGCCCAGTCGCGTTGACCACAGATCCCGGGGGCAAACCCGGGGCAGCCAACGACAACATCTTGGGAGGACGCGCCGAACGGGCATCTTCAGCGGCTATTCCGGACGGAAGTTCATGAAGAGCGTCGCAATGGGCGCAGGCGCTGCGGCCTGCATGGGCATGCCGAGTCGCATGGCCCGGTATGGATCAGCGTCTGCACGCGATGCTGCGGCGGGAGGGGCTGATGGTGAACCACACATGCGCACCTGCCGGCTCTACACTGAGCGGGGCAGCCTCAGGTTCACTCAAACCAGTGGCGTTCACCCTCGCACTGAAGCAGATCGTTCTGCATGTTCTTCTCAGCGTACATCTTCTTGAGGCACTTGTTTTCTTCGTTGAGCTCTTTCATCCCCACCATCAGGCTGGCGTCCATCCCGCCATAACTTTAGCGCCACTTGTATATGCTCGCGCCACTCCTGCCGTGCTCGCGACACAGATCCACAACGCGAACACCATTCTCAGCCTCCTGCAGGATCGCCATGATCTGGCCGACGCTGTACATAGACTTCTTCATCAGAACCTCCTCGGTCACCTTCGAGAAAGTTCTACCGTCGCGTTCCGCTATTTCTCCGGGGAATCACCCACACGCCTCGACAAACTCGTACGTTGGCATTACGCTGCTGTTACATTTCAGTGCTCGCGCATCAGTCCAAAAGGCGGGTTCAAGGGGTGGGCATAAAAAAGGAGGTCAATGTGACTGTTTTTTCATCTGCCATCTATCAACTGGTCTTTAGAACATTTTCGTTGCTCACATGTGTTTTGGTCGTGACATTTTCTCAGACCGGGACCGCTCAATCCTGGACTCGAGAGACTGTGTTGGACGCTGCTTTTGACGTTCGCGCCGGCAACTTAGATATGTCCATTTTCATCAGATGTGGCTCAAATCTCGAACAGTCCTTTATTGAAATAATCGTTGGTCAAGATAGCCAGCCTGGCATTCATGTTCTGCGCGTGGACGGAGGAACGCCTCACCAATATTTGGTTCCTTCTAACGGATACTTTGTAGTGGAAGATGCCGAGGATAGGGCGCTTTTTGCGGCCTTGATTGCCGATCTGCGGCGCGGCTTCTCCTTGACGGTCCAAATGCCGGGCGGACGAATCATTAGCGGATTTTCTCTCACTGGTTCGTCTGCAGCATTGGCAGGCTGCTCATCAGGTTAGCCTTGGAGAATAGAAGGTTGTGTTGAGGTTCAACAGCATTCAAATGTGTCGGTCGTCAGATGATTTGGGACAGGGAGACTTGATCTGTAACGGAGGCCCTGGCTCGTTATGGTTTCAGCTTATGCCGCGGTCTGGCGATGCAGCAAGCGGCGTTTCTCGATGGTCTTTCGCTTGATCTCCTTCCGTCTTCTGAGGATGGAGTCTGCCCTGCCGAAGTAGACATGGGCCGGCGTCAGGTTTCCGAGGCTTTCGTGATAGCGGTGCTGGTTGTAGTGGTCGATGAAGTCGCTGATCGCCTGCTGCAGCGCCCCAGGATGCGGTTCTTCAAGGTCTGGTGCCAGCGCTCGATCTTGCCCTGGGTCTGAGGATGGTTCGGAGCGCCGCGGACGTGGTCCATGCCCTGATCGTCCAGCCACGTGGCCAGATCGCCGGATATGTAGGACGAGCCGTTGTCGCTGAGCAGCCGGGGCCGGTGTCCAGCCGATGACCTTGAGGTAGGTAAAGTCGGTTTGCCAGAGCTGGTTGGGGCGCGTCGTCCTGTCATGGAACGCGTCGGCAGCCTTGATCACGTGGAAAGCCGGACTGGGGATCAGGTCCTGTTCCTTCAGGATACGATAAACAGAAGCCTCTGAGACGAAGTGCTTGTTCGTGTCAGTGAAGCGGAAGGCCAACTCGCGCGGCGACAGCTCGGGCTCATCCAGGGCAAGCTCGACCACATTCTGCCGGATCTCATCGGAGATGCGGTTCCAAACCCGTCCGGGGTGCGGGCGCCGGTCTTCCAGTCCTTCTTCGCCAAACGCCCGGTACCGGTCATACCAGCGATAGAATGTCGTCTTCGGAATGCCGAGCTGCGCCAGCGTCTTCTTCACCGGCAAGTGGGACTGCTCGACGAGGCGGATGATCTCGAGCTTCTCGGTTGCGGGGTATCTCATATGTCGTCTCCCCCATCCCCGAGCATGCTTTTTTTAAGCAGCCGGTTCTCGGGGGTGAGGTCGGCAACCGCCTCCTTAAGAGCCGAAGCCTCGGAACGCAGCTCCTTCACCTCGGGGCTGGTCGCCTGACGCGCGGTATCACCCGCAAGGCGCTTCTTCCCGGCCTCCAGGAACTCTTTCGACCAGGAATAATGAGGTGCTCCCCGATCCTTGGACAGGATCTGGCGGTTTCTAAGCTACTCTCCGGGTCTCCTGGTCTGGTTGCGTGATCGTCGTGCCGATGCGGTAAACC
>JBCBKN010000048.1:0-16061 GCA_038521775.1 Pseudomonadota bacterium
ACACCGCGCTGGCCGAGACCGCCACCCGCCTGGCGCAGAATTAAGGGGGCAGCCGATGCTGACCGACGATCTTCAGGTGATCCTGCCCGAGCTGGTGCTGGCCGTCTATGCGATGGCAGCACTGATGTGGGGCGTCTACACGCGCAAGGATGCCGAGGCTGAGCGGCTGGTCTGGGCGACATCGGCGCTGATGGTGGCGCTGGCGGCCTGGATCGGGCTGAGCCAGAGCGAGACGACCGCTGCCTTTGCCGGCGCGCTGGTCAATGACGGGTTTGCGCGCTTTGCCAAGGTCCTGCTGCTTGGCGGTGCTGCGATCGTCATGCTGATGTCGGCCGATTACATGAAGCGCCATGATCTCTTGCGGTTCGAATACCCCATCCTGATCGCGCTGGCCGCCCTTGGCATGATGATCATGGTCTCGGCGGGCGATCTGATGACGCTTTACATGGGGCTTGAGCTGCAATCGCTGGCGCTTTACGTGGTCGCCGCGTTGCGGCGTGACAGCGTGCGGTCGACCGAGGCGGGGCTGAAGTATTTTGTGCTCGGCGCGCTCTCCTCGGGCCTGCTCCTTTATGGCGCGAGCCTGGTTTACGGTTATACGGGCGCAACCGGGTTCACCGCGATCGGCGCGGTCGTCGCGGAAGAAGGCGTCGGCCTGGGCCTGCTCTTTGGGCTGGTGTTTCTCTGTGTCGGGCTTGCCTTCAAGATCTCGGCCGTGCCCTTTCATATGTGGACGCCCGATGTCTATGAGGGCGCGCCAACGCCGATCACCGCCTTCTTTGCGACCGCGCCGAAAGTGGCCGCAGCCGGGCTGTTTGCGCGGGTTCTTTACGATGCGTTTGCCGGGGCGGTTGCCGATTGGCAGCAGATCCTGGCCTTCATCGCCACCGCCTCGATGTTTCTGGGCTCGGTCGCGGCGATCGGCCAGACCAATATCAAGCGGCTGATGGCCTATTCCTCGATCGCGCATATGGGGTTTGCCCTGGTCGGGCTTGCGGCAGGGACCGAGGCCGGGGCCCAGGCGCTGCTCATCTATATGGCGATCTATGTGACCATGAATGTGGGGGTCTTTGCCTTCATCCTGACGATGGAGCGGGAGGGCAGTCCGGTCACCGACATTCGCGCGCTCAACGGGTTTTCGGCAGAGCGGCCGGCCCAGGCGCTGGCGATGCTGGTGCTGCTCTTCAGCCTGGCCGGCATTCCGCCGCTGGTGGGCTTTTTCGGCAAGTTTTACGTCTTTGTCGCGGCGGTTGATGCCGGGCTGGTCTGGCTTGCCGTGGCAGGGGCTGTCGCCTCGGTGATCGGGGCGTTCTACTATCTGCGGATCGTCTACTACATGTATTTCGGCGGCGAGGAGGAGCCGTTGACCGGGCGCATGCCGATGCTGCCGGGGCTCGCACTTGGCGTGAGCGCGGCGGTGATGGCGCTTGGCTGGCTCCCCGTCATCAATCTCTTCGGGGTCGAGACGGTTGCGGCCCAGGCCGCGGCCAGTCTGCTCAACTGAGGTGCCCGACCCGCGAGCCATTGCACCGGGTCCCTCACCCTGGCCGCAGGACACCGGCCGCCTGATCCTTGACAGCACCGACAGCACCAATGCCGACGGGCTGCGCCGGGCCCGGGCGGGGCTGCCACAGCCCTTCTGGATCATGGCCCGCGCGCAGACCGCCGCGCGCGGACGCCGCGGGCGCCATTGGGCAAGCCCATTGGGCAATTTCGCCGCCACACGGGTGAGCGCAGCGCCCGAGCCGGTGACAGCGGCGCTTTACGGGTTCGTGGCCGGGCTGGCGCTGGTGGACGCGCTCATCGCGCTGGGGGTGGACGGGCCGCGGCTGGCGCTGAAATGGCCCAATGATGTGCTCTATGACGGTGGCAAGCTTGCCGGGATCCTGCTGGAGGGGGATGGCACCCATCTGGCCATCGGCATCGGCGTGAACCTGGTTTCGATGCCTGCGGCCGATGATCTGGAAGCGACGGCCCGTCCGCCTGCGCATCTTGGCGGGGCTGTGACGGCCGATGCGCTGCTGGACCGGCTGGCCTGGGCCATGGACGCACGCGAGGCACAGTTCCTCACCTCAGGCTTTGAGGGCATTCGCGCAGCCTGGCTGGCCCGGGCCGCTGGTCTGGGCGGGCAGATCACGGCGCGCCTTGCCGACCGCGCAATCACCGGGCGGTTTGAAACCATCGATGGCTCGGGCGCGCTTGTTCTGGACACTGGCGCCGGGTGCCAGCAGATTACCGCGGCAGACATCCATTTCGGCTGAGGGGGAGCGCATGCTGCTTGCGATCGATGTCGGCAACACCAACACGCTGTTCGGCCTGCATGACGGAAACCGGTTTGCCGGGCAATGGCGCTGCGCGACCAACCACCAGCGCACGGCCGACGAGTATTTCGTGTGGCTGCGCAGCCTGATGGACCATGCCGGCACCGCGACCGAGGCGGTCGGCGCGGTCATCATTTCCTCGGTCGTCCCGCAGGTGCTCTTCAATCTGCGCGGGCTGGCCAAACGCTATTTCGGCACCCAGGCGCTGATCGTCGGGCGGGATGAGTGCGTGCTTGGCGTGCCGGTGCGGGTGGATGCCGGCACGCTGGTGGGCGCAGACCGGCTGGTCAACACCGTCGGGGCGCATGAGCGCTATGGCGGCGATCTGATCGTGGTGGATTTCGGCACCGCCACCACCTTCGACGTGGTCGGCCATGACGGCGCCTATGAGGGCGGGGTGATCGCCCCGGGCGTCAACCTGTCAATCGCCGCCCTGCACCAGGCAGCCGCGGCCCTGCCAAATATCGACGTGGCCCGGCCCGAGCGGGTCGTCGGCACCAACACGCTCGCCTGCATGCAATCGGGCGTCTTTTGGGGCTATATCGGCATGATCGAGGGGATCTGCGCCCGCATCGCGCAGGAGCGGGCGCGCGCCATGCAGGTGATCGGCACGGGCGGTCTGTCCACGCTCTTTGCCCGCGGGACCGATGCAATCGCCGTCATCGATCCCGATATCACGATGCACGGGTTGGTCACGATCCACGCGAGAAACACAAGAGGGGGTGCGTCGGGCACATGACGGGCGAGGTGGATCTGGTCTATGTCGCGCTGGGGGGCGCGGGCGAGATCGGAATGAACATGTATCTCTATGGCTGGGGTCGCGCGGAGGACCGGCGCTGGATCATGGTCGATTGCGGTGTGACCTTTGGGGATATGGAAACGACCCCGGGTGTCGACATCATCATGGCCGATCCGGGCTTTATCGCTGACCGGTCCGAGCGGCTTGAGGGGATCTTCATCACCCATGCGCATGAGGATCATGTCGGCGCGGTGGGGCGGCTCTGGCCACAGCTTGGCGCGCCGATCTACGCCCGGCCGTTCACCGCGCGGGTGGCGCAGCTGAAAATGGAGGAAGCCGGGCTCGACCGCGAAACGGTGATGCCTGTCCAACCCTGGCCGGAGGTGGTGGAGGCGGGCCCGTTCCGGGTGGGCTTTCTGCCGGTCTCACACTCGGTGCCGGAATCCTCTGCGCTGGTGATCGAAACGCCCGGCGCGCGGGTGGTACATACCGGCGATTTCAAGATCGACCGAACCCCGCCGGTGGGGGAGCCCTTCGACGAGGCGGCCTTTGCCCGCGTGGCCGCGCGTGGCATCGACGCGCTGGTCTGCGATTCGACCAATGTCTTTTCCGACAGTCCCGGCCGGTCGGAGGCCGAGCTGGTGGCCCCGATCACCGAGCTGATGGAAAAGGTCCCCGGGCTGGTCATCGCCACGACCTTTGCCTCCAATATCGTGCGGCTGCGCACCCTTGCGCGCGCGGCCAAGGCGGCGGGTCGCGAGGTGAATGTCCGCGGGCGTGCCATGCGGCGCATGCTGGGCCTGGCCAGCGAGATGGGCATCGTCACCGATTTTCCGCGCACCGTGGATGATGATGAGGCCGCCGACATTCCCGCCGAACATCTGATGATCCTCGCTTCGGGCAGTCAGGGCGAACGCCGCGCGGCAATGTCGCAGATCGCCTATGCGCCCGACAGCCGCATGCCGATCCAAAAGGGCGATGTGGTGCTCTTTTCATCCAAGACAATTCCGGGCAATGAGACCTCGGTCGCGCGGGTGCACAACCAGTTCTCGACCCGCGGCGCGCGGGTGATCGACGAGATGGGCGGGCTCTATCACGTCTCGGGCCATGCCAACGGGCCCGATCTTGCCGCGATGCACCGGCTGATGTCGCCCAAGCTCGTCGTGCCCATGCATGGCGAACAGCGGCATCTGCGGGCCCATGCCGAGCTGGCGGCCGAGGCCGGGATCGCCACGATCGTCGCACCGAACGGGACCATGGTGCGGATTGCAGGCGGGCCGGCCGAAACCGTCGATCATGTCGAGGAGGGGCGTCTTTACCTTGACGGCTCTATCGTCATCGGCTCGCAGGACGGGGTGGTGCGCGAGCGGCTTCGCCTGGCCATGCGCGGCCATGTCGTGGTGGCCGTTGTGATCGATCAGGAGGGCGAGCTTGCCGCCGATCCTGTCGTCGAGGTGCTGGGTCTGATGTCAGACATCGATGACGAGGTGCCCGACCTGGCGGATGAGCTCGAAAATGTGGTGGAGCTTGCCTTCGATCGTTCCGAGCGCCGCGACCGGCAAAGCGAGGACCGCATCGAACGTTTTGTTGCGACCGCCTGCAGCCAGTTTTGCAGCGGCCTGATCGGCCGCAAGCCCGTGATCACGGTGCTGATCGCACGGGTGGAGGTGGCCTGAGCCGCGCCGACACGTGATCCCGGCGCGCTGAGTGCCGTTCAGGGGCGCGCAAGTTGCCGTTCAGGCCCGCGCATGTTGCCGTTCAGGCGGCTTCGTCCTGGCTTTCGTCCGAGGTCTGGTCGTCGCTTTGGGCTTCGCCATCCGCATCGCTCAGCCGGGTCGTGCTGCGTGCCGGGCGTTTGATCTCGCGCAGCAGGAAGGCCGGCACATGATCGCCCAGCCCGATGACCGGCGTGTCGTCATGCCGGGTGTCGCCCCGGCGGCGGCCGCGCGACGGCCGGCTGCGCGCGCCGTCTTGCTCGGCCGGTGCCGACGGGGCTGCGGCCTTGGGTCTTGCGGCGCTTTGCGAGGATCTGGTCCGTCCCCCCTCGGTTGCGGCAGCAGAGGGCGCGCTGTCCGACCGGCCCGGTGCGACGGCATCCTCCATTTGCGGTTCGGCCGCCGGCGCGGGCTCCGCGCTGCGTCTGCGGGGCCGGCTCGCGCTGCGGCGCTGGCCCTTGCGCGGGGCGCCGTCGCCATCCGTCGCATCCGGCCGAAACCCTTCATCCTCGGCCAGCGGGCTGGGAACCTCGTCGAAAGGCTTTGCGACCAGTTTCGCAATTGCGTCCAGATATTTGTCGTCCTCAGGCATCGCGATTGTCAGCGCGCGGCCCTTGCGGCCGGCCCGTCCCGTGCGCCCGATCCGGTGCACGTAATCCTCGGAATGGATCGGGACGTCGAAATTGAACACATGGCTCACATCGGGAATGTCGAGCCCGCGCGCGGCCACATCCGAGGCGACCAGCAGCTTGATCTCACCATCGCGAAAGCCCGCAAGCGTCTTCATCCGGAGCGACTGGTCAAGATCGCCATGCAGCGCGGCCGCGGCAAATTCATGTTTCGCCAGGCTTTTCGCCAGCACATCGACATCGCGCTTGCGGTTGCAAAAGATGATGGCGTTGCGAAAGCTGTCGCCCTCGGCGCGGATCAGCCGACGCAGAACCTCGCGCTTTTCGGTCATCCGGCGTTGCTTGTTGGCTGGGCGGTGCCGGCACAGAAGCTGCTCGATCGTCTCGGAGGTCGAGGATTGCCGCGCCACCTCAACACGCACCGGATTGTGCAGGAAGGTCTGGGTCAGCCGGGTGATCTCGGGCGGCATGGTCGCCGAGAAGAACAGCGTCTGCCGGGTGAAGGGGGTGAGGCTGAAAATCCGCTCGATATCCGGGATGAAGCCCATATCGAGCATACGGTCGGCCTCATCGACGACCATCACCTGCACGCCGGTCAGCATCAGCTTGCCGCGCTCGAAATGATCGAGCAGCCGGCCGGGCGTGGCGATCAGCACATCGACGCCGCGGTCGATGAGCTTTTCCTGATCCTTGAAGCTGACGCCACCGATCAGCAGCGCCATGCTGAGCTTGTGGTGCTTGCCGTAGGTTTCGAAATTCTCCGACACCTGGGCGGCCAGCTCGCGCGTCGGCGCAAGGATCAGGCTGCGCGGCATCCGGGCCCGCGCCCGGCCCTTGGCCAGAATGGAGATGAGGGGAAGCGTGAAACTCGCCGTCTTGCCGGTGCCGGTCTGCGCGATGCCCAGAACGTCGCGGCCCTGCAGGGCATGCGGAATGGCCTCGGCCTGGATCGGGGTGGGGGTGGTGTACCCCGCTTCGGACACGGCTTGAAGGACCTTGGGGTCAAGGTCGAGATCGCTGAAACTTGTCATGGCCTCACATGGCTTGGTGCGGTTGCAGCCGCATATCTGTGCGGCCCGAAGCTGGTCCGGATTGACCGCTTCGTTGCGCTGCATATGTGGGCAAACCTGTTGAAAGTCAACGGGACAGTGTGACCGGTAACCAACATTTGCGGAGACTGTGTTGCACCGCAGCCCAATAAAACGCCTGTGGACGTGAAAATAAATATTTCCGATTCTGGGCGCAAAAAATGTCGCAGTGACTTCCGCAGGCCATGTGCGGCAGTTATATGCTGCCCGTCAAAGGAGCGTGGAATGACCGCCAATCCAACCGCACAAGGGTCTGTGGCGCCGATCGGCGCAGCCGCGGATCTGCCGGCCACCCTGCCCAAGGGCATGGCGGCGCTGACGGTGCTTGATGTTCATCACTGGACCGACCGCACCTTCTCCTTCACCGCCGAACGGCCGGCGGGCTTTCGGTTTCGCTCCGGCGAGTTCGTGATGATCGGGCTGATGGTCGAGGGCAAACCGCTGTTGCGGGCCTATTCCATCGCCTCGCCGAATTGGGACGACACGCTGGAATTCTACTCGATCAAGGTCGAAGACGGGCCGCTGACCTCGCGCCTTCAGCATCTGGCACCGGGCGATGCGGTGGTCATGCGGCCAAAGCCGGTGGGCACGCTGGTTCATGACGCGCTTGTGCCGGGCAAGCGGCTGCTTCTGTTTTCGACCGGCACGGGCATTGCGCCGTTTGCCAGCATCATCCGCGATCCCGAAACCTATGACAAATTCGAGCAGGTGATCCTGACGCAGACCTGCCGCGATCTGCATGAGCTCGACTATGGCAAGGCGCTGGTTGCGCAGATCCGGGGCGATGAGCTGCTGTCGGATGTGGTGGGCGACAAGCTCACCCATATCTGCACCACGACCCGCGAAGAGAGCCCGCAGATGGGGCGGATCACCGATTGGATCCGCGATGGCCGGTTTGCGCAGGCGACCGGCGCTCCGCTCGATCCCGCGACCGACCGGGTGATGATCTGCGGGTCGATGGCGATGCTGACCGACCATAAGGCGCTTTGCGAGGCGGCCGGCCTTGTCGAGGGCTCGAACTCCGAACCCGGTCAGTTCGTCATCGAAAAGGCCTTTGTCGACTGAGCCTGCGGCCGTGCCCCGGCTATGCCAGGGGCGTCGCCCTGGCGTCTGGTCCAGGCCGGTGCAAAGCTATCGCCCCTCGGGCACGCAATTGGTGGTCTTCCATCCGGCCACCCAGCACAGGCTGATGGCGCCGGTTCGTTCATTCAGCCGATAGACCGAGCGGACGGAGGGATTGTGGCTCGCGGCCAACACATAAGGCCCGGCCTCGCCGGCCTGCGCATGCTCCACCGCCGGATAGCAGCGCGTCGCATTGCCCGTCTCATCCTCGACATAGGCGCAGCCGGTCACCTCGCCAGTGGCACGGTTGAGACGAAAGATGATGTTCCATTCGGTGCTGGGCGGCGCAAGAATTTGAAATGCGGGCGCGCTTGCGTCCTGTGCGGATGCGGGATGACCGAGGGTCGCTGCAACACAGGCGAGGGCAAGCGCAAAGCGTGTCGGTCGGGCCAAGGCCATGCATGCCTCCGCTGGCTGGGAATCGAAAGTTTCATGACAGTCTACGCAGTGCCGTGTCGCACGCCAAACACCTTGCACGGTCCGGTTGCGGTTGCGTGAATCGCCGCACCCCGCACAGGCAGGTCACCCGGTCGATTTAGTCGATGAACGCGCCGCCATGTCGCCGAAGTTTTTCACCCGCTCGTCATAGTCCGGGTGCAGCGTGCCACAAACCCGGTCCCAGAAGCTGAAGAAATTCGCGTAGTTGTAGCGAAACTGGGAATGGTGCTGGTCGTGAAACGTCACGCAGACCATTGGCGAGGGAAAGCGCGTGCTGCTGTCGGCAAAATACTCGAACCCCGAATGCCCGATCTGGCCGTTCACATGGTCCCACAACCGGTGCAGGATCAGAACTGCCGGCGATATCGGCAACAGCGCTGGCATGATCAGGTAATAACTTTGCATGGCAAAGGCATCGGCCAGGCTGTCGGAGTAGTTCGACCAGACGGTCGGCGCCACCGAGCGGTGATGCCAGCTGTGATGCGCATAGAACCATTTGGTGTGCATCAGGCGGTGACCCCAGTAAAACCAGGCGTCAAAGAGCACCGCTGACAGCAGCAACATGCCCAGCATGCCCAGCATGCCCATGCCATCGGCCGACCACAGCGTCCATCCCTGAAGCTGCAGGAAGATGCCACCGGCCACGCATCCGGATGTGACGATCAGCGATTTGACCGATTGGATGATTTCCACCCGCGCCCGCTTCTCGCCAAACCGGCCCTGCTGGATGCGTCGTTCGGGATTGCGGCGGTTGATCGCCATCATCACCGCGCCCTGTCCGAAATAAAGCGCGAGATGGGCCGCGTAGGAGGCCAGCCACAGGCCAAGGGCGAGCAAAAGGTCCGACATGGCGCGCAGTCTAGCTTGCGGCGCGGGGAAGTCCATGCGGCGCAGATGCCGGTGGCGTGGCCTCACCCGGTGGGCGTTGGCGGGTTTTCCTGCAGCCGACGTTGCGCGCGGCGGCGGCTCAGAAGGTTTTGGCCTGCATCACAATTGGGCCGGCGGGAAGGCTGGACACCGGCCCTTCCGGCTCAAGGCTCACCAGGAAGCGCTTGCCCGTTTCAAGCGTCATGCCGGGCAGGGTGACGGGCCCGGCGCCAAGCTCGGCCAGAAACCGCGTCAATCCATGATCGCCCACCTGCCAGAGAACCGGCCGCGCATCCTGCATCGCCGGCAGGTTTGCGGGTGCGGCGGTCAGCCCGTCGGGACCGGCAAAGAGCAAGACGGCATGCGGCGTGCCCTTGGGCGAGATCAGCAGCGAGTGATCGGGCATCAGCCGCGCGATCTCGCGCCAGCTTGCCTCGACGGCGCGCCGGGCCTCGGGGTCAGGATGGGCCGCGATCTCGGCCGTTGCGATCTCGTGCTGGATGAGGTCGATCTCGATCTCTGCGGGATCGGCCGCGGCAAGCTGCTGGGCAATGAGGGCAAGCCTGGCCGGGTCGGCACCGCTGTCCATCGGGTTGAGCGGCGCGGTTTCGGGCGGCTCGGGCTCCGGCGTATAGGCCATGGAGAGCTGCAGGTCCGGCGCGCCTGTCAACGTCACGGTTTCGCGCAGGATCCCGCCTATGCTGAGCGTGATGAGCACGGTCCCGACAAAGGCGGCGATGGCTGCAGGAAGCCGCCGTGCGCGCGGCGCGCTGGCGCTTCGCATCGAGGCCCGCAAGCGGACCTCGTCCAGATCCTCGTCGGGAAAGCGACGCGCATCCTCTACCGCCTCGGCCTCAAGGTCGATATGCGTGCCGCCATACCGGTCGCTGCGGAAGAAGTCATCGACCTGCTTGGTGTCGATCTCGCCATCAAGCTCGACCAGACCCACGCCGTGCTCATCACTCGGATCACGCATGCTACCTCACATTCCGAAACGCTCTTGCAAAACAGATCGGCCGGCCACACCGACCGGCTGTCGGCAAAGTTGGTTAACAACCGGTAAGACCTGATGGCAGCAATGTGGCGATGAAGGCCACAATTGGTGTGGGACGCGCCTTAAGCCGCGCTATCGGCGCAATTCGTGACCGACGTCACACATGAATCTTTGATATCGCCCAGAGGTTTGCGCTGGATCAAGTCGCGCAGGTTTCGGCCATGCCAGATCGGGCGCGACGGCCGGCACTTTCAGCCCGGCCCAGGATGGGCAGACCGAATATGGCCGACGCCGCAAAGCTCTCAGTGCGTGAGCTCAGCCTCTGGTATGGACATAAACAGGCCCTGGACCGGGTGAGTTTCGATCTGTCCAGCGGTGAATGCCTTGCCTTTATCGGGCCATCGGGCTGCGGCAAATCAACCATGCTCAAATGCCTCAACCGAATGCATGAGGGGCAGCGCGACGTGCATATCGACGGTGAGATCCGTCTTGACGGGCGCAGCATCTATGACGCGTCGGTCGACAGCCCGACCCTGCGCCGCCGTTTCGGCTGGGTCGCTCAAAAGCCCAACCCGTTCGCCTGGTCGATCCACGAAAACGTCGCCTATCCCAGCCGTTTGCACGCCATTGTTGACGATGATGCGCTCGAGGGCTGGGTGGAGACCTGTCTGCGCCGCGCAGATCTTTGGGACGAGGTGAAGGATCGGCTGCACGCGCCGGCATTTGATCTCTCCGGCGGGCAGCAGCAGCGTCTGTGCATCGCACGCGCGTTGTCCACCCGGCCCGACGTGATGCTGATGGACGAGCCCTGCGGCTCGATCGACCCCAGTTCAACCGCCCATATCGAAGCGCTGATCGCAGAGCTTCGGGAAACGAGCGCGGTGGTCATCATCACCCACAATATGGAGCAGGCCCGGCGGGTGGCGGACCGCGTGGCCTATTTCCACCTGGGCCGTTTGCTGGAGATTGCGCCGACCGAGGCGCTGTTCACCGCCCCGCGCCATGCCGAAACCCGCGGTTTCATTGCCGGGCGGTTCGGCTAGCCGCTGACGCCTCTCACCCGGTGTAAAAGAACTCCTCACGCGTGATCTTGTCGCCGGTCACGGTGTAAAGCCCGACCTCCTTCATCGCGCTGCGCTGCCCGGAGGCCTTGTGCGTGGCGTCGATCTCAAAGATCACCGCAAACCGGTCGGGCCCGTGAAGGAAGGGGCCGTCGACCGACCCGCCATGCACCTCGAAATTCGCGTCCCACCAGGCATGCTTGCCGCGGATCCCTTCGATCCCAGCGGTTTCCCGGTCGCCCCCGTCAAAGGCCGTTGCCTCGACCGAAACGGCGCTGGTTGCATACAGCGTCGCCAGCGCCTCGGCCTCGGTTCCGGCCTTGCAATGGGCAACGAGTTTCTCGGCGATCTCCTGCAATGCCACAGCATCCTCCCACGTTGTTCTTTGTTTGTTCATGTTGCCTGAGTCGGCCCCGCAACGCAACCTCTGTCCGTTCAGACGGAGAGGCGAGTGACCGACCGCGATGCGCCCGAGATCCTGATCTTTCCGCCGCTTGCCGCCGGTCTTGCGGTGCTGTCGGCGGGTCTGCTCGAATGGCTGGTGCCGCTGGGCGTTTTGCCGCCGCCGGGCCCGGCCGCGATGCTGCTGCCTGGCATCGTCATTCTTGCATGCGCGATCGGTCTGGCCCTCTGGGGCATCGCGACCTTCCGGGCGGGCGGCACCAATGTCGATCCGCGCCAGCCCACGCTGCGCCTGGTCGAGGGCGGCCCATTCCGCTTCACCCGGAACCCGATGTATCTGGGCATGGTGCTTTTTCAGATCGGCCTGGCGCTGGCTGCCTCGCTTGACTGGTCGATCCCGCTCGCGCCGCTGCTCTGGGCGCTCTTGCATTTTGGCGTCGTGCTGCGCGAGGAGGCCTATCTGACCGCAAAATTCGGCGCACCCTATACCGAGTTTCTGACCCGAACCCGCCGCTGGCTCTGATTTTGTCGGACCCGCGCCCCCAGCCCGCCAGGAGTTTTCATGGCCGTCATCAACCGCATCGCCGAGTTTGAACCCGATATTCGCGCCTGGCGGCAGCATCTGCACACCATCCCCGAGCTCGATTTCGACCTTTTCGAGACCGCGGCCTTTGTCGAGGCCCGACTGCGGGAGATCGGGGTCGATGAGATCCACACCGGCATTGCCAAGACCGGCATGGTTGCGATCATCAATGGCCGCGGCGGGGAAGCGGGCGACGAGAAAGGCGGCGGGCCGACGCTTGGCCTGCGCGCGGATATGGACGCATTGCCCATCGAGGAGGAGACGGGCGCGCCCTATGCCTCGAAATATCAGGGCAAGATGCATGCCTGTGGGCATGACGGGCATATGGCGGTGCTCCTGGGCGCGGCGCGCTATCTGTCCGAAACCCGAAACTTCTCGGGCCGGGTGGCGCTGATCTTCCAACCCTCCGAAGAGATGAATGGCGGCGGCCGCGTGATGGTCGAAGAGGGGATCATGGAGCGCTTTGCCATCTCCCGCGTTTTCGGGCTGCACAACAACCCGGCCCTGCCGCTGGGCAAGATCGCCACCCGGCCCGGCCCGCTTCTGGCCGCGGCCGATGAGTTCTTCGTCACCCTCACCGGTAAGGGCGGCCATGCCGCCTATCCGCATGAGACGGTCGATCCGCTGCCCGCCGCGCTTCAGCTCGGCCAGGCGCTGCAGGCGATCCCGGCCCGGCGCATCAGCCCCTTTGCCAATGCCGTGGTCTCGCTGACCATGCTGCATGCCGGCACCGCAACCAACATCATCCCCCAGACGGTCCGACTTGCCGGCACTGTCCGCACGCTCGACGAGACCGTTCGCACCAAAATTCTCACCGATATCGAGGTGATGGCCGACAACACGGCGCAGGCGCATGGCTGTGCGGCCGAGACCGAGATCAAGCGCGGCTATCCCGTCACCGTGAACGATGCCGATGCCGCGGCCTTTGCCGCCGAGGTTGCCGGCGCAATCGTCGGGCCGGAAAATGTCGATGCGGCCTGCGGGCCCGAAATGGGGGCGGAGGATTTTTCCTATATGCTTGCAGCAAGGCCCGGCGCCTTCATCATGCTCGGCTCGGGGCCCGAGGGCGCCTATCCCCACCATCCCAAATACAATTACAATGACGAGGCGAGCCCGATCGGCGCAAGCTGGTTTGTAAAGCTGGTGGAAACCGCAAACCCGCTCTAAGCCCCCGCGCAGCACCTTCTTCTTGGAAAAATACTCCCGCCGGAGGCGTCCCGCCGCCGCCAAAGGCGCGCGCATCGGCCGTGCGGGCGGGCTGGCCAAGCCGCAATGCTTCCTCTACATCCAGCCCATGCTTGACCGCGCCCATAATGCCCCCGACCTGCCGCCCGAGATTGCCCGGCGGCGCACCTTTGCCATCATCTCGCATCCCGATGCGGGCAAAACCACGCTGACCGAAAAATTCCTTCTCTACGGGGGCGCCATCCAGATGGCCGGACAGGTCCGCGCCAAGGGCGAGGCGCGCCGCACCCGCTCGGATTTCATGAAGATGGAGCAGGATCGTGGCATCTCCGTCTCCGCCTCGGCGATGTCTTTCGATTACGACCGCTTCCGCTTCAACCTGGTCGACACGCCCGGCCACAGCGACTTCTCCGAAGACACCTATCGCACCCTCACCGCGGTCGACGCCGCCGTCATGGTCATCGACGGCGCCAAGGGCGTCGAAAGCCAGACCCGCAAGCTCTTTGAGGTCTGCCGGCTGCGCGATCTGCCCATCCTGACCTTTTGCAACAAGATGGACCGCGAAAGCCGCGAGACCTTCGAAATCGTCGATGAGATCCAGGAGGCGCTCGCCCTCGATGTCACCCCCGCCAGCTGGCCCATCGGCATGGGGCGGGAGTTTCTGGGCACCTATGATCTCCTCAATGACCGGCTCCTCCTGATGGAGCGGGCCGACCGCAATGTCCGGGCCGAGGCGATCGAGATCCAGGGTCTCGACGATCCTTCGCTGGAGGCCCATATCCCGCCCGACCGCGCCGACCAGCTGCGCGAGGAGGTCGAGATGGCCCGCGGCCTCCTTCCCGCGCTCGACCCCCAGGCGCTCGCCGATGGCGCGCAGACCCCGATCTGGTTCGGCTCGGCGCTCAACTCCTTTGGCGTGCGCGAGCTCATGGAGGGCATCGGCCGCTTTGCCCCCCCGCCGCAGATCCGCCCGGCCGAGCCGCGCCAGGTCGCCGCCGAAGAGCGCAAGGTCTCGGGCTTTGTCTTCAAGGTCCAGGCCAATATGGACCCCAAGCACCGCGACCGCGTGGCCTTCCTGCGCATGTGCTCGGGCCATTTCACCCGCGGCATGAAGCTCACCCATGTCCGCTCTGGCAAACCCATGGCGGTGTCCAACCCCGTGCTCTTCCTCGCCGCCGAGCGTGAGATCGCCGAGGATGCCTGGGCCGGCGACATTATCGGCATCCCCAATCACGGCCAGCTGCGCATCGGCGATGCGCTGACCGAAGGCGAGAAGCTCCGCTTCACCGGCATCCCCGCCTTCGCGCCCGAGCTTCTGCAATCCTGCCGCGCCGGCGACCCGCTCAAGGCCAAGCATCTCGACAAGGCGCTCATGCAATTCGCCGAAGAAGGGGCGGCCAAAATCTTCAAACCCGCCATCGGCGCGGGCTTTATCGTCGGCGTGGTCGGCCAGCTGCAATTCGAGGTTCTCGCCAGCCGCATCGAGCTTGAATACGGGCTGCCCGTGCGCTTTGAGCCCACCCAATTTACCTCCGCGCGCTGGGTTGCCGGCCCGCGCGAGGCGCTGGAGCGCTTCATTGCCGCCAATAAGGGCCATATGGCCGAGGATCATGATGGCGATCCGGTCTTCATGACCCGCCTGCAATGGGACATCGATCGGGTGGGCCGCGATTACCCCGACCTCACCCTCAGCGCGACCAAGGAGATGCTGACCTGAAGCCTCCCGCCGCACGGCCAGCCGCTGCGACACCCCGCGCCCTTCTTCTTGGCAAAAATACTCAAAAAAAGACCGCGCGCGCCAGGCACGACCCTGCTGGGCAAAGGCGCGGACGCCCGCCCGGTTGGGGCCAGATGCCTGCTCAGCCCAGCTTCAAACCCAAAAGCAGCGTCTCGCTGTAAAGATGATCCACCCGCCAGGCCGGTAAGGGATCGCGCGCCGGGCGGATCATGCGCCGATAGGCCAGAGGCTCGCGCTGCCCGCCCGGCTCATTGCCGGCAAAATAGCGCTCATCGACATGCAAGCGCAGATCCGGCTCCGAGCCCAAGAGCGCTGGCGCCGCGGCCTCGATCATGCGCGCCAAATTGGTGGGGTCAGAGGTGTAGAGCAGCTCGATCGCCGCCCCCTCCGTGCCGCGGGCGGGCGCACCCAAGAGGCAGGCCACCGCCCCGTCCGCATCCGACAGCAAAGCCGCCGAGACCGGCAGGCCGACATGATCCCGCAGGATCGCCGCATCGATATAGGGCGCCACGGCCGCGCCATGCGCAACCTCGACCTTGCCCGCGGGTCCAGCCACAAAGACGCGCCTGTGGGTTTCGAGATCCGAAAACCCACAGCTCTCCAAGAGTGCCTGAACCCGGCGCGAGGGGTTGAAGACGGTGTAGGTCACATCCGGCTCGGCCACCAGCGCCCGCATCATCCGCCCGCCCAGATCATGCCCCCGCGCGGATTTGTGGACATAGAGCGAGGAGAAGCTGCCGCAGGGCCGCGCGACCCCGTCGATCTTGCGCGATGAGCCCACCGAGCCTTGATAGCCCAGGATCTTGTCGTCCATTTCGGCCAGCCAGCCGCGATGCGCCGGCGCACCCTCCCACCCATAATCGAGAATGCGAGCGAAGATCTCGGCCGGGATCTTGGCGTTCATATGCGCATGCAAAAACGCGCCCACAGCGCCGGCATCGGCACGGCGAGCAGGACGGACTGTCGGTTCCGCCGCAGAGGTCATGTGAGCAGCTCGGCTGCATCGAGCCATTGGCCCGCGGGATGCCCGGCGACAAGGGCCAACACCGCCTCCAGCCCCGCCCACCCGTCCGCATCCTGCGCCCAAACGTGGGTGACAAGACCGGTGGGCATCTCGGTCAGACCGGCGCGGCGGGCCGCAAGATGCCGCGCCAGACGGCGGCACATCTCCTCGGTGCC